>JAJUHR010000437.1 GCA_029267795.1 Planctomycetota bacterium | reverse complement strand
GAAGGCAACGATCAGCCCCGTCCTTGAAGAGCATCTGCTGGCGGGCCTGAACCTGCGCCACGAACGGGACGTGCCCCTGGGGCCGATGACGTGGTACGGCATCGGGGGGCCGGCGTCGATATTGGCCCATCCTTCGAGTGTGCACCAGCTGGCGGCCTTGGCGGCCCGGTGCCACGAAACCGGCACCGGCGTTTATGTTTTGGGCAGCGGCGCGAACGTGCTCATCGCTGACAAGGGCGTTGCCGGTGTGGTCGTCCGGCTGGACGATCCGTTCTTCCGCAGGGTAAGCGTCGAAGATCACAGGGTGACCGCGGGGGCCGGCGTCGACTTGGCCAAGCTCATCTTGGACACCGTGCGGCTGGGCCTGGGCGGGCTCGAGTGCCTGTCGGGCATCCCCGCGACGATCGGGGGGGCGGTCCGCATGAACGCGGGGGGCCGATTCGGTTCGATCGGGCCGACCGTGCGGCGACTGATGGTCTGCGACCAGAGCGGCCAGGTGTATTACCGGACGCGGGAAGACCTGGCGTTCGGCTACCGCTCGACCAACATCACCGCGCGGTACATCCTCGAAGCGGAGCTGGAACTGACCCCGGGCGACGCGAAAGAGCTTCGCGACCGGGCGAAGGAAATCATGGCCTCGAAGAAAGCTAGCCAGCCGATGGGGGATTCCTCTGCGGGCTGTGCGTTCAAGAACCCGCCTCCGCGCGCGGGTGGCGAGACGCTGTCCGCGGGCAAGCTGATCGACCAGGCGGGGCTCAAGGGTTTCCGCATCGGCGGCGCGGAGGTGTCGCCCCGGCACGCGAACTTCATCGTCGCCCACCGCGGATGCACGTGCGGGGACGTGCTGCGGGTTTTGGAACACGTGCGTGACCGTGTCCGGGAGCGGTTCGGGGTGGAGCTGGAGCGGGAAATCGTCGTTTGGCCGTAGGGCTGCATCTCTCTCGGTCTTTAGCCCTGTTGCAGCTGGTCCCCCGCTGGGCTCGCGTGGGCTGACACAAAGACGAGCGGAGGGAGGGGATTCCATGACGGGTTGGGATCGGCGGGCCACGGTGCTGGTTACGGGCGCTTCGGGGTTTACCGGCGAACATCTGACCCGGCGGTTCGCTGCGGGTGGATTCACCGTGGTAGGCACCGTGCGATCTCGATCCATCCACGTGCCCGGGGCGAGGATCGTGCGGGTCGACCTTGGCGACCGAGACGCGGTTCGCCGGATGGTGCGAGAGGTGCAACCGGGCGTGGTGTTCCACTGTGCAGCCCGGACCCATGGGGTCTCGTGCCAGAATGACCCTGCGGGCGCGCGGGTTGACATCGTGGCCGCAACCCAGAACCTCGCGCAAGCTCTATCGGAGTTTGCCCCCGAGACGCCGCTGGTCGCGCTGTCGACCGATCTGGTATTCGATGGGGAACACGCCCCGTACCGCGAAGAAGATCCCACCGGCCCCGTGCTGGTATATGGGCAATTGAAGCTCGAAGCCGAATCCGCGGTGCTTTCGTACCCTATCGGGGCCGTGGCCCGCACTTCGATCATTTACGGCTGCCCGGCGACCCACAAAGCGAGCTTCCTGGGCACTCTGGTCGAGCGGCTCGCCGCTGGCTGTGACCAGGAGGCGTACGTGGACGAGGTGCGTACCCCCATTTGGGTGGACGACCTGTGCGACGTGCTGGTTGCGATGGCGGCCGAGCGCGTCACCGGCCTGTGGCACGCCGGGGGGCCGCAGCGGTTGAATCGGCTGCAGATCGCCGAGCTGGCCTGTGACGCGTT
>JAJUHR010000361.1 GCA_029267795.1 Planctomycetota bacterium | reverse complement strand
GGTTGCAAGCAACCAGTGGCACCCCCGCGGAAGGCAGAGGATTCACCCTCACCCAACCTCTCCCTCAAGGGAGAGGGGTTGAGAAAAACCGCGGCTCATAAGCCGGGGTTGTTTTTTGGTGCGCACAGCGCACCCTACAGCGGGGCAGGTCGATGACCTGGCCTACGGAGTCGGTGTGTTGTTTTTGCGTCGCGGGGGTATGTGTTTGGTGGGTTTCGCTGCGCTCTACCCACCCTACTCGCTGCGCTTGGGGTGGCTGTGGTGGAGCGAAGTGACACCACGGCAAAAACCGGGGCATCGCTGCGCTCTGCCCCAGGCACCCGCCCGAAGGATTGGTGGTGGCGGGGCAAAGCCCCGCCCTACGAGTGGTGCGCACACCGCACCCTACAGCGAGGCAGGTCAATGACCTGGCCTACGGAGCTGTGGCGGGGCGAAGCCCCGCCCTACGAGAGGTGTGCAAGGGTTCCCCGTAGGGTTGGCCCGTGCTTAATCATCGTCTTCGTCGGCGAAGAGGTGTTTCCTGGCGGTGGCGGCTGCGGACTGGGCTTTACGCATTTCGAGGATCGCAGTGGCGAGGGGCAGGTCTTGTGGCCTGGTGATCTTAAGATTGGTCGTTTCCCCTTCCACCACGTAGACCGGTTCGCCTAAGGCTTCGACCAGCGACGCGTCGTCCGTCACACTCCGCAGGTCCTGGGGCGAGGGTTCGCTGAGATCGCGTTTCGCGGCCGCGGCTGTGCTGGCTGCCGCGAGCTGCTCGTACGCCTGGCGAAGCAAGCCCACTTCGAACACCTGCGGGGTTTGAGCTTCAACCAGGTTGCTGCGGTCGATCGTCCGCACGACGCGTTGGACCTGGGCGCGGGTTGCGGGGTCCGGGCCCAGGATCGCTGCCAGGGGGTCGGAGTGGGCGTGATCGGCTGGCGGTTCGCAGGGGGGCTCGACCTGTTTAAGCGTCGAACCGACCGGTATGCCGGGGACGACGGCGGGGTGCTGTTGGGCGGCGGCGAAGACGCGATCGATCAGGTTGGCGCTGGCCAGCGGCCGGGCGGCGTCGTGGATTGCCACGTGCGTGCACGCCCGGTCGACCGCCTGCAGGGCCAGCATCACGGTTTCCCATCGTTCGGCTCGACCGCCGGGGACGATCTGCACGCTGTGGAAGGCGAGCTTGTCCCCCCAGCGGAGGCGGAACTGGTCGATCGTGTCGGGGTGGACCGCCAGGATGATCTGCTGGACGTGCGGGCGGTTTAGGAAAAGCTCGACCGAGCGGAGAAACACGGGGCGGCCGGCCAGGTCCAGCTCGATCTTGCTCTTGGAAGGGCTGACGGCGTCGGGTTGCTGCGGCGAGGCGGCGAAGCGTTTGCCCACACCCGCTGCGGGGATGATCGTTGCGATCTTCATGCGAAAGGGGGAGGGTTCTGGTAGAGCTTTCCGGGCTTGGTGACGGTTGGTTATGGACGCGCGGCGCTGATTCGTGGGCGCGTGGGGCCATACTTAGAGGCTCTAACAAAACAGAGTCCCCATTCCATCGAACGGGTGTTTTTCCACACACAGCAGCCTCACCTTCGGCTCGGCTTGCTGTGTGGCACCCTGTTTTGTTAGAGGGCCTTCATGTCGGCCCTTAATGGATCATGATCGCCACCGGCAGCAGCGTCAACACCGGCTCGCGGCGCAGGAGCATCAGCCCGTTGAGCACGGAACGGGTGGAGCGCCAGCCCTGGGCGCCCAGCGTGGCTCGGGCGGCCTCGAGGGTCACGCCATCGATGGGGGTGCTCCTGACGCTAGCCCCGCTGAAGTAGTCCTGCAACACCTCGGGCAAGCTGCGTGGGGCTGGCAGGTGGATCAGGTCGTATTCGCCCGGCTTTAGGCCCGCTGCCTCCGCCAAGCCCGCCAGCGCCACCTCCACCCCGCCGATCTCGTCCGCCAGCCCGTTCTGCACTGCCTGCTGGCCGGTGAACAGGCGGCCCTGCGCCACGGCCTCGATGTCGGCGATCCGTTCGCCGCGGCCGGTCTTCACGCGGTCGGTGAACTGCTGGTACGTGCGATCGAACGAGGCCTGGAGCGCCGCGCGCTGCTCAGCGGTGAACGGCTCAACGGTGTTGAAGATATCACCCAGGGGCCCGCGGTTGCGGCGGTAAATCCCCAGCCCGAGCTTCTCGTAGAGGTGGCCGAACACGATCTTGCCGCCCACCACGCCGATCGACCCGACGATCGAGCTGGGCGAGACGTAGACGCGGGTGGCGGCGCTGGCCACGTAATACCCGCCGCTGGCGGCCATGGAGTTGATGCTCACGTACACCGGCTTGTACTGCGCCACGTCGTGCACCGCCTGCCAGATCAGCTCGCTGGCCAGGGCCGAGCCGCCCGGGGAATCCACGCGGATCAGCACGCCTTTGATCAGGTCGTCGTC
>JAJUHR010000354.1 GCA_029267795.1 Planctomycetota bacterium | reverse complement strand
GGGGGGGGGGGGGGGGGGGGGGGGGGGCTATACTAAAAAGCGGAGGCAGTTTCTTAATCTCTCTCCCAGGTTGGGAGAGGATTGGGGTGAGGGATGAGCTGGTGATTTTTGGGGGTTTCACCCCCTCACCCAGCCTCTGTCCTTGAGGGGAGAGGGGTTTTGAAAGCGGTTTCAGATCGTTTTTTTTGGAGACGGATCGGCTGAGGCGCGGCTGGCGCGAGGTCGACGTGGGGGCCGGCGGGCGGGGAGACCGTGTCAGATCGTGGAGAGGGCGCACGGATCACACCATCAAGTCGAAGGGACCGGAGCTCATGACTACTGCAGTGGCTCGTTCGTCGCACTCGGGGCTGGAGCACAAAGTGGCGGACCTGAGCCTGGCCGAGTGGGGGCGGAAGGAGATCATGCTGGCGGAGCAGGAGATGCCCGGGCTGATGGCCTTGCGGGCGGAGTATGGGGCGAAGCAGCCGCTGAAGGGTGTGCGGATCACCGGGTCGCTGCACATGACGATCCAGACCGCGGTGTTGATCGAGACGCTGGCGGCGTTGGGTGCCAAGGTGCGGTGGTGCTCGTGCAATATCTTTTCGACGCAGGACCACGCGGCGGCGGCGGTAGTGGTGGGGCCGCCGAGCAAGGGCGGGACGCCGCTGGACCCGCGAGGCACTTCCGTGTTCGCCTGGAAGGGCGAGACGCTGCAGGACTATTGGGATTGCACCGAGCGGGCGTTGGATTTCGGCAACGGGCTGGGGCCGAACCAGATCGTCGACGACGGGGGCGACGCGACGCTGGTGATCCACAAGGGCGTGGAGTTTGAAAGGGCTGGGAGGGTGCCCGACCCGCTGGCGACCGACAGCGAGGATTACACGACGCTGCTGGCTCTGCTGCGGCATGCGCACAGGCAGGACCCGAAGCGGTGGCAGAAAGTGGCAGCGGAGTGCCGGGGCGTCAGCGAAGAGACCACCACAGGCGTGCACCGGCTGTACCAGATGGAGAAAAGCGGCGCGCTGCTGTTCCCGGGGATCAACGTCAACGACAGCGTGACCAAGAGCAAGTTCGACAACCTGTACGGGTGTCGGCACTCGCTGGTCGACGGGCTGATGCGTGCTACGGACGTGATGCTGGCGGGCAAGGTGTGCGTGGTGTGCGGGTACGGGGACGTGGGCAAGGGCTGCGCCCAATCGCTGCGGGGCCAGGGGGCGCGGGTGATCGTGACCGAGATCGACCCGATCTGCGCCCTGCAGGCCGCGATGGAGGGGTACGAAGTCAAGACGCTCGAGGACGTGGTGGCGTGGGCGGATGTGTTCGTCACCGCCACGGGGAACTGCAACGTGATCACCGCCGATCACATGCAGCGGATGAAGGACAAGGCGATCGTCGGGAACATCGGGCATTTCGACAACGAGATCGACATCGCCGGCCTGAAGAAGGTGCCAGGCATCAAGAGGACGAACATCAAGCCGCAGTATGACATGTGGACGTTCCCGGGCGGGCACTCGGTGCTGGTGCTGGCGGAGGGGCGGTTGCTGAACCTGGGCTGCGCGACGGGGCACCCCAGCTTCGTGATGTCGATCAGTTTCACGAACCAGACGTTGGCGCAGATCGAGCTGGCGACCAACGGGGCGAAGTACCAGAAGAAGGTTTACACGCTCTCCAAGCAACTGGATGAGAAGGTGGCTCGGCTGCACCTGGATAAGCTGGGGGTGAAGCTGACGAAGCTGACGCCAAAGCAGGCGCAGTACCTGGGCATGTCGGTGGAAGGCCCGTACAAGCCGGAGCATTACCGGTATTGATCGGGGGCGCTGGTCTGGCGGCATTGGTAGTGCAGCGGCCCGCCCTATACGGAGATCGATTTGACGGGCTGAAAGCCCACCCTACGCCGGAGTGGCTGGGGTGGAGCGGAGCGACGCCACGGCGAATCCGACGAATCATCATGTCCGGGCGGGTCCAGACCTACGGCGTCTCAGCACACAGCAGCCTCGCCTACGGCTCGGCGTGCTGTGTGGCATCCTGCGGTGAGCCCGCCTTGTGTTCGCGGCGGGCTGAATCATTGGTGGGGTGAAGGCCCACCCACCCTGCAAAAGGATGCGGCGGGTCGATGACCTGACCTACAAGGACTGCGATGGATCAGGACCCCGCCTTTCCAGGTGGGGCTATTTTTTTGCGGAACGGTTTGGGGTTGGGTTGCTTTTGGTGGTTTGGGTCAGGGCGGTTTGAGGAGGCGGTCGTCGATGATCCGGCCGTCTTCCATGCGGATCATGCGTTGGGCGCGTTGGGCCAGGGAGAGGTCGTGGGTGACCATAACGATGGTCTGGCCGCCGGCGGCCAGTTCGTCGAAGATGTCCGCCACGAGGGTACTGTTGTTCTTGTCGAGGTTGCCGGTGGGCTCGTCGGTGAGGAGGACGGCGGGTTCGTTGGCCAGGGCGCGGGCGATGGCGACGCGCTGCTGTTCGCCGCCGCTGAGGCGGTTG
>JAJUHR010000422.1 GCA_029267795.1 Planctomycetota bacterium | reverse complement strand
GCTGTTGTCGCTGGACCCCGCGTCGACAACGATATATTGAAGGTTGTCGTACCCCTGATCCAGGACACTACAAATCGTTCTTTCGAGAAACGGCTCGTGGCTGGAGTAGGGGGTGATCACCGTGATGCGCGGTTGGCCCATGCCTAGACCCCTTTGATTTGCCCTCCGCTCGATGGAACACCCCTGATATCGGTCGGCGTGGGCGGCACCTTAATGTCACAACCACTACAATCCGTACAATCGATATAAACCCACCAGGTAATCGGCTTTGAGATATGTTTTAGTCACCGATTACATTTATAAGTGAATATATTTAAGCAACTTATTTTTATACAGCTATGTGTGCGGTTGCCTTAGTGGTGATGGCAAAGCCTGCCGTGATCGGTCGGGTTAAAACTCGGTTGATCGGCACCTTGACCGCTCATCAAGTTGCGGCGGTCTATTCCGCGATGCTGGATTGTGTGCTTGAGCGCGTAAAAACCCATGTTCGATCAGATTGTATAAGATATGTTTTAGCAATAGATTATTCGTTGATTTGCTTTGAATGCGCTGCCCGGGGCGTCATTCGAACTATGGCGAGGGGCTTTCATCCGGTCGATCAAGGCCAAGGCGATTTGGGAGATCGGATGGGCCGGGTTTGGAGGCGGCTGGGGGCAGGGGCAGTGGTTTTTTTGGGTGTGGATAGCCCTGATGTGCCAATTCCCATCCTGATGTCTATCATTCCGACCTTGAATCGGGCTGACGCAGCCGTTGGTCCCGTGTCGGACGGCGGGTATTGGGCCCTTGCTGCATCGAGGTATCAGGGCTGCTTGCTTCGCGACATCGACTGGGGCTCACCCCGCGTGTACGATCAGACGATCGCCGCGGCACGCCGAGCCGGCCTCCGTGTCGCTACCCTGCCCGCATGGGAGGATATTGACCGGCCTGCCGATTTGGCCGCTCTTCGAGTGCGGCTGGCCTCGGTGACCGAGCCGGCGCTGCTGCGACTTCGGGCCAGGCTCGAAAGGATCTGTAGGCGAGACGACGTTCGATGACTAGCACCAATCCAGGCTCTTCCATAGACAAGCTTGGGACTGCCCCGGGGGTGGCCTCGCCAGCCCCCGGCTCGCAGGCGCCGGACGTGGACTTGAGCCAGTCCCTGATCCTGATCGTGGACGACAACCCCCAGAACGTGGAGTTGCTCCAGGCCTACCTCGAAGCTTTGCCCTGCAAAACCGCGACCGCTTGCGACGGCATTGAGGCGATGAAGTGGATCGAAGACCCCGCTACGCCCCTGCCCGACCTGATCCTGCTCGACGTGATGATGCCCCGGATGAGCGGGTTCGAATTGTGCCGCAAGCTCAAGGAAGACCCCGCCACACGCTCGATCCCGGTCATGATGGTCACCGCCCTGAACGAGCTGGGCGACATCGAGCGGGGCGTCGAATCTGGCACGGACGACTTCCTGAGCAAGCCCGTAAACAAGCTCGAGCTGGTGACGCGGGTCAAATCTCTGCTGCGAGTCCGCTACCTTAAACGGGAGTTGGACCGGACCATGGCCCTGCTCCAGCACGTCGAGTCCCGCGACTCGCTTCACGGAGCCGCCCCGGCCGGACCCGAAAACGGCGGTTTAAGTGGGGAAGTATCGGCCGCAGAGCCCGGGGAAGGCCCCATCGCCTGAGCATTTCCTCTTACGCCTGTTCCACGACAACCAAATGAGGCAAGCGAAGCGGGTGAGGCCGCCGGCCGGCGTGCCGCGTGCGACCCGCCCGAGGCGTTCCGCTTCAAACCACGGCGGCGTGGTGTGGTTCCATTTGTACGGGCGGTACCCTCCGTGTCGGCCGCGCGTTTGTGCGACGTTTGTTTCACTCGCGACGGCTGGAACGAAATGGCTCACGCAGAGCGGTTGCGACGATCGACGGCGTTTTGTCGCCCATGTCGATCGCGACGCGG
>JAJUHR010000200.1 GCA_029267795.1 Planctomycetota bacterium | reverse complement strand
CGGCGTACTGGGCGGCGGGGACGGGCTTGTCGGTGCGTACGCTCTTGGGGGTCAGGGCGTGCTTGGCGGCTATTTCCCAGACCTGCTTAAGGATCACTTCGACCTCGCGTTGGGCGGGGAGTTTCTGCTCGAAGATCTCCAAGGCCTCGGTGAGCTTGTCGATCTCCTGGCCCAGGTCGTCGATGTTGCGAGTGGCGGACTGGAGCTTCTCGAGTTTGGCCTGTTTTTGGCGGATTTCCTCGCGGGCTTCCTCGATCTGGGCGTTGCGGGGCTTGAACACGAACCAGTAAGCCGCCATGGGCATCGCCAGCAGCAGCAGGATGAAGACGATTTCTCGCAAGCCGAAGCGCATGGTGTGGGTCCTCTTATTTCCGCGAGCCCTTGCGGTCTTTGGCGCGGGTAGCGCCGGTGCCACGATCGGAGGCTGGGACGGTTGGGGTCGTGGACGCCTGCGTCGAGTCCTGGTTGGGGGGCAGGAACGTGTTGACCATTGGGTTTTGCTGCAGGTCGCGTCGGACCAAATTCCGATCCATGTCCTGGAGGTTGATCGCCTGGTTGAGCTTCAGTTCGATGTTGAATTTGCGCATCAGGGTGCCGCTGAGGTTGGCCTCTTCGCTGTAGACGAGGTTGATGTCCTTGAACATCGGGCTCTGGCTCAAGGCGGTCATGTACTGCGCCACCAACACGTCGGTAGGGGCGACGCCCGTGAGCATCAGGGAGACCTCGGTGGGGGGCAGGTCCGGTTCGGGCGGGGTCTCGGAGGGCGTCTTCTCGTTCTGCTTGGCGGCCTTGCGTTCCTTAGCCGCCTGTAGGGCCGTCGAGGCCGATCTGGAGGGGCTTTTGAGGATCTTGGTCTCCATGTGCAGGTCCAGGAGGCTCAGGGGCATCGGCATGTCGTTGACCAGCTCGGCGAGGATGAGGCTCCGGGGGATGCGTTCGAGCAGGGTGGCGGTGATGCGGGCCTTGTGCAGCATCTGCTGCTTGCGTTGCTGCAGTTCGTCGAGCTGCTTGAGGCGGCGGGCGGCTTCCTCGAACTGCTGGTCCACCCGTTCCTTGAGGGTGCGGACCTCGCCACGTTGGCGGTCGGTGACCAGGAACGCGCCGATCACGGCCCCCATGACCACGACGAACAGCCCCAGGTTCAAGATGTTGGTCCGCCGTTGGCTCCTCTTTTCGAGGTAGTCTTCGGGCAGGAAACTCATGTTGGCCATGGCCAGCTCCCAGTCTCGCCGTCACCGAGCCGGTGCGGACGGCTGCTCGGTCACAACACCGTTTCACTCAAGCACAGGCCCATCGGCACGGCCCACCCCGGTTGGGGTTGGTTCAGGTCGATCCCCAGCGCTGGGGCGCCTTGCGTGGCCTTGGCGGCCCGGGCCAGGGGGTCGCCCAGCTGGGCCCCGATCCGCAGCGAACGTGCGATCTCCTGGCAGATCCTCACGTGGCGGGCCTCCCCGCCGACGAAGATCAGTTTTTCTATCGGCGATTGCGGGAACATGTTGTGGTGGTACCGGACACACAGGTGCAGTTCGTCGAGCAGGCAATCGAGGGTTTCCCTGAAGTTTGCGGGGTCGTTGGGGTTCGGGTTCGGATCCGAGGGCGACGGCGTGAACTGCTTGCCGACCTGGGTGGCCGGTGCGGGCTGCTTATAGGACGTCAGGGGCGGTGCGGTGGCGACGGCCGCCCGGGATGTTCCGTTGATACTCTTGATGGCGTAAGCCGAGTCGACCGGTGTTTCCGAGGGGTCGGCGGGGGGCGCCGCGGAGGCGGGCCGGCCGGGAGCGTTGGAGGAGGCCTCGATCCGCGCCTTGCGGGCCTCGTCGAAGCCGATGCTCTTGGCCTCGGCGACCTGGCGGGTGAAGTGGTCGCCGGCTGCGTGGATCATCTTGGCGAAGACCATGCGGGTGCCGTGGGCGATGACGACCTTGGAGGTGGCGGCCCCCAGGTCGATGAAGCAGGTGACGCGCAGCTCGTCTCCGGCGCGGCGGTAGAGGTGGGCCAGCGACTGGATGATCGCCAGCGGCTCGCACTGCATGCCGACGACGTCGAGCTTGGCCTTGCGGGCGGTCTCGATGTGGCGCATCACGGCTTCCCGGCTGGCGGCGAGGCAGATGACCTCCTGGCGGGTCGTGCCGTCGCGGACGACTTCGCCGACCTCGAAGTGGCGGATGACCATGCGGGTGGGGTCGATGTTCAGGCGTTGCTTCAGGTGGGTGTTGATCTGTTCGTCGAGATCCTGGCGTTCGACGCGGGTGATCTGGAAGTGTTGGATCAGGGTTTGGTAGGCTGGGATCGCACAGATGGCGCGGCGGCCCTTAAAGGCGCCGTTGGCGATCAGGTCCTTGAGCGAGTCGGCGAAGAAGACGCTGCGTGCGGTGGGGTCCATGCGTGCCTCTTCGGGGACGTGGACGGCGACGGCGGAGACGATTTGTGGGGGGTTGCCCAAGGCGAGCTGAAGGAGCTTGAGGCTGTCGGCGCCGAAGTCGATGGCAATCGGGGAATAACGTGTCCTAGAGAGTCCGATGACCATGGCTTCGTTCCACCCCCCCTTTTCGGACCCTGACGTTGGGCCGCGGTTGCGGAAGTTCAGGCCGTAGCGCTAGACACGGCTCCTGCGGTTAGAGCGAGTCTTGTCAGATACATCGACTTAACCGATGGGGCGGTTTAGCCTGGGGGGCGGGGGATTCGAGGCCGGGTGCGTTTCGTAACTGCACGGACGGACGGGACTAGGATCGATCGGCGACGGGGGTGCTGGCCGAAGCAGGCCGGTTGCATTACTTTGCGGGGCCCAGTGGCCGCTGCCGTGATAGCACGGCGGGGTTTGAGATAGCGGGCTGGGAGCTGCGGCCGGAATGGCCTAGCCCCCCACGGGCAGGAGATCGATTCCGGAAGCGTTGGCTTCCCCGGGTGCGACGAACATGCAGAACCTGACTCCTCAACAGATCGTGGCGGAGTTGGACCGTTACATTATCGGGCAGGCCGCTGCGAAACGGGCGGTGGCGGTGGCGATTCGCAACCGGTGGCGACGTCAGCGCCTCGACCCGACGATGGCGCGCGAGGTGTACCCGAAGAACATCGTCATGATCGGTCCGACGGGCGTCGGGAAGACGGAGATCGCTCGACGGCTAGCGAACCTGACGGGGGCCCCCTTCATTAAAGTGGAGGCGAGCAAGTTCACCGAGGTGGGGTACCACGGGCGCGACGTGGAATCGATGGTGCGCGACCTGCTCGAGCAGGCGATAGGCCTGGTGCGAGGCGAGCAGGCGCAGGCGGTGCAGGAGAAGGCTACGGCGGCCGCGACGGAGCGGCTGATCGATCTGCTGCTTCCACCGGTGGCGGCGACGGGCGCGCCGGGGGGCGCCGAGGGGCCCGATGCCTCGGCCCAGAGACGGGAGCACACGCGGGAGCGCCTGCGGGAGCAGCTGGTGGCGGGCCGGTTGGACAGCCGGGAGGTGGAGTTGACGATCACCCATCGGCCGGTGACTTCGGTGATGTTCGCCAACATGGGTCTGGAACAGATGGACCCGGAGGTGGCGAACATGTTGGAGCGGATGATCCCCGAGCAGACCAAGCGCCGGCGGATGGGCGTGGCCGAGGCCAGGCGGGTTTTGCTCGAGCAGGAGACGGAGAAGCTGATCGATCGGGACAAGATCACGCAGGAGGCGATCGCGCGGACGCAGGAGAGTGGGATCATTTTCCTGGACGAGATCGACAAGATCGCTTCGCCGGGAGGCCGGGGGGGCCAGGGCGGCGGGTGGGGCGGGCCTGACGTGTCGCGGCAGGGCGTGCAGCGGGATTTGCTGCCGATCGTGGAGGGCTCGGCGGTGAGCACGCGGCACGGGGTGGTGCACACGGATCACATCCTGTTCATCGCGGCGGGGGCGTTTCACGGCTGCGCGGTGAGCGACCTGATGCCGGAGCTGCAGGGGCGGTTTCCGATCCGTGTGGAGCTGTCGCCGCTGGGGCGCGACGACTTCGTGCGGATCCTGACCGAGCCGGGCAACGCGCTGACGAAGCAAGAGCAGGCATTGTTGGCGGTCGAGGGTCTGAGTGTGCGGTTTGATCCTGGGGCGATCGAGGCGATGGCGGACCTGGCGGCCCAGGCCAATGCGACGTTGGAGAACATCGGCGCCCGGCGGCTGATGACGATCGTGGAAAGGGTGTTTGAGCAGGCCCATTTCGATGCTCCCGAGCGGGTCGCCCGTGGGGAGACGGAGCTGGTGGTTACCGAGGCGTATGTACGGGAGCAGGTGGCTGGGATCCTCAAGGATCAGGATCTAAGCAGGTTTGTGCTATGAGAGAGAGGCGGCACCATACGGGCCCGCCGTGTGTTCACGGGGGGCTAAGTGATTGGTGGGTCCGCTGCGCTTGATCTGCTCTACGGATGGTGCGCACAGCGCACCGTATGAAAAGGATTCG
>JAJUHR010000170.1 GCA_029267795.1 Planctomycetota bacterium | reverse complement strand
GCCGGCCCATCCCTCACCCCAACCCTCTCACAACCTGGGAGAGGGAGTAATGAAACCGCCTCTACTCGAAAATACCGGACTGGGGTTGACGGAGCAATCCCGCGGCACCGGACAGACCACGCCGAACCCCTTGTTTGAGGCGATCGGGTCCGCTCGACTTGGCCGGGAAACGACCCCCGCTTCACGCCACCGCGCGGGCGACCCACCCGTTGGCGGGCTCGGGCGCTTCTTCGCCCAACGCGCGGAAGTGACCGTCGGGCAGGTAGTGGACGATCCGCATGTGCTGGCTGGGCGTGTGCGGCAGGTCCACCTGCCAAAAACCCTGGCCCAGCGGGTGCTTCGCCGAAATCATGCACGGGGCCCCGGCGTTGAGGTAGGTAAAGTGCGATTGATCGCTGTGCTTCGGCTGCCAGCACCACGGGCGGTGGATGTGGCCGTGCACGTACAAAATCCGTGCCGGGCAGCGCGTCAGGAGACGCCGCAGCGCCCGGTCGTCGGCCAGCTTGTGGTCCCAGGTCAGCGGCATCGCGCGGGGCGGGGCCTTGAGCGGGTAATGGCAAAGCACCACCAAGCCGTCCTGCGGCGTCAGGTGCGACAACAGCGTCCGCACGTGCTTGAGCTGCCGCTGACCGATCAACCCACGCGAATTCAGGAACCGCGGCACCGCCGCGTCCAACGCCAGCAAATACCACCGCTCGGACAGCTGGCGGAAGTGCGGCCAGCGGTCGGGCACCACCCCGGGCAGCATCTGCTCCATCACCCGCCGCCGGGCCGAGGCGAATGTGTACCGGTCGTGGTTGCCGGGCACCGCCACGGCCGGGATGCTCCGGGTCAGCGGCGTCAGCCTCGCGGCGATGTCCTCGAACTCGCCCGCGTGCGACGTTGTGGTCAGGTCCCCGGGCAACAGTAGCAGGTCCGGCTCGATATGGGCCACCTGCTCGATCAACACGTCCAACAACGCCGGCTCCAGACAGTAACGCCGGTTCAGCCACAGGTTGCACTGGCCCAGCAATCGCTTGCCGAACAGGTGCCACGGCGGCATGAACAAACGGTAATGGTGGATGTCTCCGATAATCGCGATTCGCATAAGTTTTGGGTTCGCTCGACCGCCCCCCTCAACGCCGACTCAGCCACGCCCACAACCAGACCAACCCCGTCAGCAACGCCGAGATCACCAGGCACGTCACAATGGGGAAATAAAACGTAACACGGTCGGACCTGTACACAATATCCCCGGGCAAGCCCCGAAAGCCGAGCCGCCCCATGAGCCACACCGCCACGCCCAGCACGAACAGGCCGGCGCCCGCGGCCATGATGTATCGACCAAACTGATCCATGGCGTTGGTGATAGAAAAATCATAGCCCTCCCGCAGCCCACGCGGAGACCGCGCCATCCGAATCCGCAGCGGTATTCGGCACCGAAGATCGCCTGCCCCCGATCCTTCGACCGGATCGAATGACCGTTGCTGGATTCCACCGGCAGGCCTTGCCAGTAACCGCGTGCCGATCGACCGGCCCTACAAACTCAACACCGTGATATTCGCGTTCGTGAAGATGCACAGCTCCCCTGCGATTTCCATCGCGTTCCGCACGATCTGGTCCGGCGATTGGTCCGTGTGCTTCAGCAACGCCCGCGCCGCCGCCGTCGCGTAGGTCCCGCCCGTGCCGATCCCCAACACCCCGTCACTGGGCTCGATCACGTCCCCGGACCCGGACACGATCAGGCTGCACGATCGGTCCGCCACGATCAGAAGGCTTTCCAGCCGCCGCAGCACCCGATCGGTCCGCCACAACTTGGCCAAGTCGATGGCCGCGCGCTTGACGTTCCCCGGCGAGTCCTTCAGCCTCTCCTCGAACCGCTCCAGCAGCGCAAACGCGTCCGCCGCCGCCCCCGCGAACCCCACGAGCACGCCGGCCCCGCCCGCACCGCCCTGCTCCAACCGCCGCACCTTCACCGCGTCCGCTTTGGCCACCACCGAGCCCAGGGTCACCTGCCCGTCGCCCGCGATCGCCACATGCTCGCCCCGGCGCACCGACAGGATCGTCGTTCCATGGAATGCCTTGGAATCCATGGGCCCATCTTACCCCTAACACCTACAAACACCACGAACCAGCCCCCCAGCCCGATGCCGGATATAAATCACCGGATGCCCGCCGAACCCACGCCGCCTAAAACCGCAGCCGCGGACCACATCCCGGTGCTCACGCCCCAGGTGCTCGCTCTCCTGCAGCCTCGTCCCGGCCAGGTCTGCCTGGATTGCACCGTCGGCCGAGCCGGTCATGCCGCAGCCATCATCCCGCGCTTAGCCCCGGGGGGACGCTACATCGGCCTCGACGTCGATCCAGCTAATATCGCCTACGCCCAAGAGCGCCTCGCCTCAGCCCCCATCTGCATTGACCTGGTCCAGGCTAATTTCGCCACAGCCCCCCAAGTGCTGCGCCAGCTCGGTGTCAACCGCGTCGACCTGCTCCTGGCTGACCTGGGCTTCTCTTCCGCCCAGATGGCCGACCCCACCCGGGGCCTGTCGTTCGCCGCCGAAGGCCCGCTTGACATGCGCCTGGACCCCACCCTGACCACCACCGCCGCCGACTTGGTCAACCGCCTGCCCGAGCCCGAACTGGCGGACCTGATCTACCGCTTCGGCGAGGAACGCCTCAGCCGCAAGATCGCCCGAAAGATTGCGGAAACCCGCCGGCGATATCCGATAACTACCACAGCGGCGTTGGCAGAGCTGATACGGCAGGCGTACGGCTCCCGCGGCAGGCACGCAGGCCCTCGGCACCGGATCGACCCGGCGACACGCACCTTCATGGCGCTACGCATCGCCGTCAACGACGAACTGGGCTCCCTGCAGCGGCTCCTGGACGCCTTGCCCCAGCTCCTGCGCCCCAGCGGGGTGGCCGTGGTGATCAGCTTCCACTCTCTCGAGGACCGGTTGGTCAAGCACAGCTTCGCCCGGTTCCACCGCGCACGCTGCGCCGAACGCCTGACGCCCAAGCCGCTCCGGGCCGATCCCGCCGAGCGGCAAGCCAACCCCCGCAGCCGCTCCGCCAAGCTGCGGGCGATCCGCTGGCTCGAAGGTCCGACCAACACAGGCTGAACGCTCGCCACGCGAGCCTCGACCTGTTACAATGCCCTGCAACGTCAAGGATGGCGAGATTCGAGACCGCAACGCACCTTTCAACACCCTACATGGACGGACGGGTCATGACACGCGAAACGAAAGTCGGTTTGCTTGTCGGTATGTGTGTAATCCTGCTGATCGGGATCATCGTCAGCGACCACCTGGCGGTCGTGCAACGCGAAGACTCCTCGGTGCTGACCGATCTGGCTAACCAAGCCCAGCGCAGCATCGACCCCGACCAGATCGAGCAGGACCTGTTCCGCTCTCCCGCGGACTCCACCAGCCCCGGGATGGGCCAGGGCTCCCTGCCCGCCGCGGACACCACCCGCGTTACCCCCGTGCCGATGCCCGCTGAACTCGCCCCCGCCCCCGCAACCCCACTGCTCCCAGGGGAGGGTTCATCCCCGCAGGCGCTGCCTCCAGGCCAGTCCCAGCAGGACTACCGCATCGCCGCGCAGCCCGACGCCTTCCCTCCGACGCTCAGCCAAACCACCCCGATGGTCAACCCCTCGGGCCCCGCCGTGGCTCCAACCGCGTACACTCCCGCAAGCCCGGCTTATCCGAGCTACCCCGGCCCCACACCCGGCCCTTCAGCCGCGACGCCCGCCACGGCTTCACCTACCGGCCTGCAGCCGCTGGGCGCGCTGACCCCTCGCGACTTCGCTGCCCCCACAACCCCAACCCCCGCCGCTGAAGCCGCCCCGACCGCCGACCCCACCCAATCCATCGTCCACTACGTCAAGCCCGGCGAATCCCTTTGGCAGATCGCCCAGCGCTACTACAACAGCGGCGACAAGTGGTCACTGATCGCCAAGGCCAACCCCAAGGTCGTCCAGCCCAATGGCTCGGTTCGTGAAGGCGTCCGCCTGGTGATCCCCAACGACACACGTGCAACCGGCCGGGCCGCCAGCTCAGCAACCGCGTTCGCGGACGAACCCACACCCGGCACGCCCACACGCTTGAGCGCCTCGGGCGCCACCCCCGCCGGATCACGCACCGTCGAGGTCCAGTCCGGCGACACCCTCAGCTCCTTGGCGCAGAGGCACCTGGGCAGCAGCGCCCGCTGGCGCGAAATCTACGAGGCCAATCGCGACCAGCTCCACGACAGCGACGACCTGCGGGTCGGCATGACGCTGCGCCTGCCCGCCGGCGGCCCAGGCGCCCGTGAAACCGCTACTTCAGCCGCAATAGCCCCACCGTCCAACCCCTCCCCACGCTCCGCTTCCGTCACCTATTACACCGTCCAATCCAACGACACGCTGTCCTCGATCGCTCAGAAAACCCTGGGCAGCCGCGACGCTTGGAAGCGGATCTTCGAGGCCAACCGCGATCAGCTCGACAGCGCTGACGAGCTCCAGGTCGGACAGAAGCTCAAGATCCCCGCCCTGTGAGCCTTTAGCCCCCAACCCCAGCTGTCCCAACGCCACGGTTCCGCCGCCGCTTTTTCTTTCAACGGCCGAACCGATCGCCGCTCGGATGGATCAACATGGTGGGTCACCGAGACCGCGATTCTTCTGACACCCTCGCCGGCTCCGCCAACGCACCGCGGAGCCTGGCTGCCTCACGCCTCAAGTACGCCACGTTGATCGTCTTCGCGGTCGTCGTTGCGTCGATCCTCTTGAGCCTGCGCCAGCACCGCCTCGAAACCGCGCACGACATGGCCCGACTCTACGATGAAATCCATCATCACCGCCAATCCCTCTGGCGTCTGCAAACCCAGATCGCCGTCGGCCTAAGACCCGCCCAGTTGCACAGCGCCATCGAACGCGCCCAGCTCCAG
>JAJUHR010000191.1 GCA_029267795.1 Planctomycetota bacterium | reverse complement strand
TCGCGGAACGACTCGTCCAAGTCCCCCAGGTCCGGATGTCGACGCCCCAACAAAATCGCGTCTAAAAACGCCAGCCGCTGCGCCTCACGCTCCATCCCCAGCCTCAGCGCCGCCGCCGCCTCATCCCCTGCACCATCCATGAACCTCAGCAGCGGCGCAGCCCTCGCCTTACCGACCACCCGGCAATTTTCCCGCCGCGGCACGCTGATCCGCGCCCGCACCCCACGGCTCGCCATGTACCGCCGATAATCCCATTCCCCAGGGTTCGACGGCCCCTCGATCTGCTTGATCCAACCCGTGACCGTAACCCGATCGCCACGCCCAAGCCGATGCTCAGCCTGCCCGATCCGCACATACAGACGCCCACTCGCTGGCTCCGGACGACCCGCCACCACCACCGACTCGACCCGCATCACGAACGCCGTCGCCGGTGGAACCGCGGTGAACGGGGCAAAGTCCCCTCGACGCGATTCCACCACGTACGGTCGCTCGTCAATTACCCCCGTGACCTCCGCCAGCTGAGGCTCACCGCCAGCGAACCGGGCGACCTCGTCCTTACGCACGTGGTCGCCATAGACAACGCTCCAAGCCGCACCGGCCCCCGCCACAGCCAGCAGGCCCCACCGACGCGCCGCCCCGCGCCGACCGCGCCACCACATCGCCGCCATGGCCCCACCCGCGAGCGTCGCCATGGTTAGCCAGATCAGGGCGTGCCCCAGAAGCGCGCCAAGAACCACCCCAGAAGCCCAAAGCCCAGCAACAACAGAGAAAGGGCCCCAAACAACCACCGGGCCCGCCGCGACAGGAGTTTCAATCGAACTCTGCCCGCTTACATGCATGCAGCTGCACTTGTGAATCTCCCCAGTGACGCACCCGTCCTACGAACCCTGTAGCCCTCACCCGCTGCGAATCCTGCAATAGCTCCAGCTGGCAAGCCGGGGGTTCTGGCCCATCGTAGGACCGCCATGTCTACAGTGGAGCAAAGTAGCACCGCGGGCAAACCTGGGACCCGGCCGACGCTAACCCTAATCGTCCTTGCCCACGGACTGTTGGCTGGCCAACAAGATAATGTTGGTCATCAGTTCGCGGGCGCTGGCGGGGTGATACCCCAGGATCCCCCACTGCCTGCAGCCCAACGCCCCCAAGCTCAGATCCTCATGTGAGATGATCACCGTCGGCCGGCCCTTCTCATCCAGGAAACCCGCCAGCCGGGGCACCGGCTCAAGGTTCAACGTCACCACGGCATACCGGCGATACAGCGTCCGGCGGCAGTCGAACCCGCCGGGAAGCCCCTCTCCAGAGATCACCGCATCCGCACCCGTCAAAGGCACCGCAGGGCTCTTGAACAAACCCGACAGCTGGTCCAGCACGCCCTGGCTGAAACCCCCCTGCCCACCGACGTTCTCCACCAGCAGCGTCCCGCCACGCTTCACGTACGCCTGGATCGCCTCCAGCTCCGCCGGCGTCAGCTTCACCGCCTCGATGCCCGACAGGTGGATCAACTTCAACTCCGAGTCGCCGATGTCTTCCAAGTCCAGCACCCCATCCCCATCCGCCGGCGTCGCCGTCACCGAAAAACCGGTATGGTTGAACACAAAGTCGGACAGCACCTCCCACGTCGCCGGCTCCGGCAGCCAGTTGCCCTGGTAACGCGCACGCCCGATCTTCATCCGGCCCAGCGATTGCCGCTCCTGCCGAGCCTCGAACGGCCGAACCAGACGGTTGTTCAACACCCCCTTGTCGGTCGCATACGCGAACAGGTTCGTCGCGAATTTCCACGCGTTGCTCTGGTTGGCGTGCCGCTCCGACTGCACCTGGTACCCCCAGTCGAACCCCGGCATGATCACCAGCTCCCGCGCGCCATTAGAGACGGTATAGATCGGCATCTGGTCCCCATTGGGCAGCTTCTGCCAGGAGTGCAGCAAACGGTTTTTCTCCTCAACCCGCTTCACGGGGTACTGCGGGTAGAGCTCCGCAACCAGCTGACGGATCGAATTGTTGAACGCCGCGCTGTCGTTGTCAGCGCACGTCACCAGCAAGCCGCCCTTATCGATGTATTGCTTGATCACCCGCTTCTGCGGAGCTGTCAGCGATACCGCGTCATTCGACGCCAGGTACAGCGCCGGCGCCATCAACCACTCATCGGGGCTGGCGTCGTTGATGTTCACCACCTGCCAGTTCACCTCACCCTCGCGCTGGTCGCTCAGATACAGGCTCACGAAATGCAGATCGTTGGGGTGGTTGTTCCACGCGATCTCGGGTATTTCCAGCTTGCTGATCCAGACCGGGTAGCGGCCGCGGGCCATAAACATCAGGGCGAACGAAGTCTTCAGATAATCCTGCCTGCTCCCCTGGAGCTTGTCCGCCTCACGGATGATCTGCTCCGCCCCCACCTTGTACCAATCCATGCCCTTGAGGTACCGAACGCCGCTGGCCAGTGCCACACGCTCCACCCCGTAAAGGTAATAGTGGTTGTACCCGCCCCCGCCAGCATCCAGGTCGAAGTTCTTGTCCAGCCAGTCCATCCCCTTCTGGATCGCCGCGGTGATCTTCGGCTCCGGCGCCTTGCGATCCGCGTAGAGCTCCTCCTGCGCCACCAAAAGCGTGGTCAGCCCGGTGGTCGTCATCGCCCCGGTGCCCGGCGCGTCGAAGATATTGCCCGACCCCTCCCCGCCGATACTCTCCGCCGCACTGGCCCCGTACACCCAGCTCCCATCCGGCAGCTGCGCCTTAAGGAAGTGATCCAGCCAACGCTCCCAATACCGCCTCGGGACGCTGATCCCTCGCTTCGAGCCCTCCCACAACCCCAGGATCCCGTACTGGGTCACGCTGTTGTCGATGTAACTGGACGGGACAGGCTGGTAATCGAACAACCCAAGCTGGTGCCTGCTCGCCGCCTCCAGCAGCCACTGCGCGTCCTTCTCCAGGAACTGCAGGTACTGCGGCGGCAGCTGCGCCCAAACGTGGGCTCGCATCGATACCGCATAAGTCCCCCCCATCTCCAGGTCCTGCAGGTACTTGATCGCACGGGCGATGTTGGGGTTCTGGGCGGACTCCCCGCTGAGCATTAGCGCCAGCGTCACCAGCGCCGTTTCGCCGCCGACTTGCACTCGGTCACGCTTGAGCCCGCCTGGCCGACTGCGGAACTCCCAATTGCCGCTCTGGGGGTCCTGCTTCTCGTAAAGGTACTTCTTGATCTTGTCGATGGCCCGGCCGACCTCTTCATCCGTCACCGCCCACGACGAACCCGTGACACAAGACACGGCCAACACACACGCCAGGAAGTTTCGATGCCATCTCATGGGTGATTACTATCAATCAATAGTTGACGACCCCTCGAACGCCCTCGATCCGCCGGACTACGCCGATACACCCACCAAGAGGGGGCACGCAACGACCGCCGGCTGCCTCGCTTCGATTCCTTTCATCCGCCGACGCTTCCGCTACTTCCCGCACGTTACGCCAGGGTTATCGGTCCAGCGCAGCGCTCCTCGACAGCCTCGGCTTAAGATCGGCTATTTTAAAGTGCGAAGTGGGAACCCCTCCAGTCGCCCTCCAAACTGCCCGTCTCGCCAATGAGTCCCCTGCCACCCGCCGCAGTGTGCACCAATCCCAGATTAAAATAGCCCCGACTTAGTAAGCCGGGGTTCTGACTCCAATCACTGGCCCCACAGGGATCGATGCCCCCTCTCCCGATTCGGGAAAGGGCTGAGATGAGGGATAGACCTGCAACTTATCGGGGGCTTCACCCCCTCACCCTGCCGTATTCATTAAAAAAGGGGGGGGTGAAACAACAGGTCCTTCCGGCGAGCTTGGTTTACGCCGCACGGCCCCGCCGCCCCAAACACCGCCCCAACCCCGCGGCGCCCGCTGCGATGAGCAATAGACTCGCCGGCTCGGGAATCTGCTGGAAACGCAGGTTGTCTAGAATCAACACCCTCTCAACGGGACCGTGCTGGTCCTGGATCACGACCCGGCGTATCTCAAGCCCACCCGCATCGCCATCGAATACCCCAGCAGGCACCTCAACGCCCGCATCGTTGATAAAGGTCGAGTCGGTGGCGTCAGCGATCACGTCGAGGAACACATCGCCCGGGCCGAGCAACGTGATGTTGATAAACAGCGCACCAGCCCCCGTGGCCCAATCAAACCCGACCGAAGTGACGCCGGGAGCGAAGGTCAACTCAAGGAACGTATCGACCCCATCAAACGCACCAACGTTCACGTACTTGCCCGTGATCGGCGTTCCGACATTGGCGGGGTGGGTGTCGTTGAGGAAAGTCGATCCCGGCGCCGGGTCGGAATCGTTGATGGTCACACCCTGGGCAGCGTACTCGCCCGCAGGGAAAGACGCTCCACTGGGATCGCCCGATCCATTGGTCTCAAAATCGATCAGCCCAGCGGAGCTCGACACCGCCGCTGAAAGAACGCACGACAAAAAAGTCAGTTTGCGGATCATGGCCTTTCTCCTCAAAAAGAAGGGGAAAGCCATTGTAAAAAACACCCTGCGAAACCGTCAAGAAAATTTTTCAGGGTCAGTGCAAATCAAG
>JAJUHR010000276.1 GCA_029267795.1 Planctomycetota bacterium | reverse complement strand
ACCGCGGTGGGGTACCACCGCACGTACCGGTTGCGGCGCGATTCGGTATTGGGGGTTGTGCCGGTGGGGTACGCGGAGGGATACCCGCTGGCTTTGAGCAATCGGGCTGTGGTGCGGGTATTGGGGGGTCAGGGGCAGCCGATCCTCGATGCGCCGGTGCTGGGCCGGGTGAGCATGGATCAAATCGTCGTCGACTTGACCGAGTCGTCGGGACAGCGTGGCGCCCGGGTGGGAGTGGGGAGCACCGTGGAGTTGATCAGCGACGACCCCAGTTCGCCTTGCGCGTTGCCGCGTTTGGCGCACCTGGCGGGGTCCTCCTGCTACGAGATGCTGTGCCGGTTGTCGCCACGCGTGCCCCGCCGTTACATCCGCGCCGCGGCGTCCCCATCACCGCCTTCGGTGGCGACCCCTACCCCGGAGCAGAAAGTCACGATCGTCTCGTCCACGTTGGTCCAACTGTAGCGATAAATCGTCAGGTGATTGGCGTGGGGAACCTCCACGAGCGCGCTGCCTGGGGAGCGGATCGCGGCGGCGACGGCGCGTCCGTGCTCGTCGGGGGGCAGGTGCAGGTCGTTCTTCGCCACCAGGGTCAGGACCGGGACGGTGAGCCGGCGGGCGGCCTCGATCGTCGAGGATTCGTGCAGCGCGAAGCCCACCGCGGCCGCGGCCTGACGGAAGCCGCGCAGCAAAGCGCGGTCGTCCATCGGATACTCGAACCTGGCGTTGAACGATCGGATCGCCCCGGCCAGATCGGCGAAGGGCGCCCAAGCCACCACCGCGGCGACGCGGCGGTCCATCGCGGCGTGCTGGATCGCCGCGGCGGCGCCGGTGCTGTAGCCCATCGTGATCACGCGGTCGTTGACCCAGCCGCGACGCCGGGCCTCGTCGATCACCGCCGCCAGGTCGTGCTTGTCCCAAGCCCCCAGCGTCGTGGCTCGGCCGGTCGAGCGGCCGTGGGCCCGCAGGTCGAACAGCACCACGTCGTGGCCGTGGCGGATCAGCAGTTGAACCAGGCGGTGGTGGCACTCCTTCACCTCGGCGTACCCGTGGGTCATCACCACTGGGAGTTTGCCGCCTCTACCGGCACCGGAGCGAAAATACAGGGCGTCCAACACCGCGGGCGGGCGGCGATCGACCCCGTTTCCTCCGGCGGGTGCCTCGGCATCGGTGTGCCCCGAGAGGCGGTCCGCCGTGTCGCCGGGGACCTCGACGGAAAACGGCAGCCCGCCGCGACGGATCAGCTGGTGCCGCCATTGGGGCTGCACGAGCCTGAACACCGACAACCGCGGCAGGCGCAGGCTGACCCAGGCCACGGTCCGCGCGATCCAGAGCGATTGAATCCCGCCGGTCGGCAGCGAGTCGTCGAACTGCTCGGACGGGGGCAAACGACGGGTCGATTGCTTGGGCTCAGCCCCGCGCATCACCCCACCTCCTGTTCGAGGACTTTCAGGCAGGCTTGGACGTGGTGGGGGTCGCCATCCTGGGTCAGCATGGCGGGCGTGCTCAGCGCTAGCAGCGCCCGGCGCACCGACACCAGCCGCGGCCAGTCGGGCGTCACGGGCAGGCCGAGCCTCTTCCTTTCCTGAGCGATATCGCGGCAGAGGTTGCGGCCGCTGAGCCGCTGCCCGCGCGCCCAGAACAGATGCTCGAAGTACACCGCGTCTTCAACCCAGCTGCCGGGGTGGACCAGCGCGTAATCGAGCAGCACCGCTGGACCCTGCGGCGGCGTGTGGCGGGTCATCGCGTTGCCCAGATGCAGGTCCCCGTGGCACCACTCGTCGACCGGTCGGCTCTGCCAAGTCTCGGTCCATTGCTTCAGCTTGCGTTGGGCTTTTTTCAGGGCTTGGCTCCAGCGTTGCTCGTGGGCGACGTGGTGTCGGCGCAGGTTCTGGCGCGAGCGCTCCAGGGTCCGCTCCCAGTCGCGCGCTGCGGGGGGTTCCGTGACCGGGAACCGGCTGGCGGAGGCGTAGAACCTGGCGGCGGCTTGGATCAGCAGGTCGAACTCCACGCCGCCCCAACCGGCGCTGAGCGGGCCGAAGGGCAATCGTTCCATGACCACCCACGCCAAGTCGTACTCGCCCAGGCTGGTGCCGTGCGCCCAGAGCCCTGGGGCCAGCCCGTCGGCGTCTTGCAGGCGTGTGAGCCATCGCAGCTCGACCGGGTTCACCGGCAGCTTGACGACGGTCGCGTGGCCCTGCCCGTTGGCGGCTTGGAACGTGGCGTAGCCGGTGAGCGCCCCGCCGCGCTGCCAGTCGGTGCGGAACCACGTCACGGCGGAAAGCCGGTCTTGACACGCGTGGCGGAGGGTCGGCTCCAAATCGGCACCGAGCGGCTGGAGGCTCGCGGCGTTGGGGGTGCGAGGCGAGGCGGGGGGGTTGGTTGCTGCGGAGGTGGCTCCGGGTGAGGGTAGCGTGTCAGCGGGGGGGAGCACGCCGCCCGGTCGCTGCTGTGGCAAAGCCGGTTGCTCCATCGCGGAGTCCTTTGGATTGCCGGTTTAAGGTTGAGGGTCGCCCAAATAAACCCTAGTCGGCGTGGAGGGTCCTGGCAAGCCGGTGGAGGGGGCGGGGAGCAGCCGCAGCCGCGTCAATTTACAGGTGCCCCCCTGGCCCGGCCCGATCGCGTGCGTCGCTGCCGAGCCGCCCTTAGGATACGGGGCCATCCTGGCGAAAGGGATCGACCCATGCGTGATCAGCGGTTGGAGCGATTGGCGAGAGTGTTGGTCGAATATTCAACGCAAGTGAAGCCCGGTCAGATCGTCCGAATCAGTGGCGAACCGGTGGCGATGCCGCTGCTGGAAGCGATCCATGAGCACGTGCTGCGGGCCGGGGCCCACCCGCACGTGCGGTGCGCGCCGGATTCGATCCGCGACCAGTTCCTGGAGCTGGCCAGCGACGAGCAACTGCAGTACATCAGTCCGCTGGTGATGCACGAGGTGCAAACGATCGACGTGTCGATCAGCCTGTGGGCTGAGACCAACACCAAGAGCACCTCGCGGGTGGACCCGCGGCGGCAGAGCCTGGCGTCGGCGGCGCGGCGGCCGGTGCTCAAGGTCTTCATGGAGCGCGCCGCGAAAAAGCAACTCCGCTGGTGCGGCACCCTGTACCCCACGCTCGCCAGCGCTCAGGACGCCGAGATGAGCCTGCGCCAGTACGAGCAGTTCGTGTTTGCCGCGGGCCTGTTGGGCCTGCCCGACCCCGTCGCCGAGTGGCGCAAGATCGAGCAGCGGCAGCAGCGCGTCGTCGAGTTCCTCGCCGGGAAGAAGCGGGTCCGCTTCCAGGCGGCCAACGGGACAGATCTGACCGTCAACGTCGAGGGTATGACCTGGATCAACTGCTGCGGGCACGAGAACTTCCCCGACGGCGAGGTGTTCACCGGGCCGAACCTCCGGGCTGAGGACGGCGGCGTGAACGGCTACGTGCGGT
>JAJUHR010000067.1 GCA_029267795.1 Planctomycetota bacterium | reverse complement strand
GTGGGAGTCCGCTGCTGTAATTGACGGACATCACCACGTTGTTATCCGGCTCGTAATAGTCGATGCCGATGGGGTTGTTGAACGTGGTGGAAATCTGCGTCAGCGTGATCGCGTACGCCGGTGTCGTCAGACCGGCAAGCGCGATCGATACCCCTAAAGTTCGCTGGTAATCCTTCATTTGCTGCTCCTTTTTCCTTTGTTCAAAGATGTGCTGTTGCCAAACAGATAATGCCTTGCCTCGTTGGTCGCGGCATGCTCAGAAGCAATGCTTCAATGATTAAGGACTTCAATCTGCTACATGCGGTAAGGTTCTGCTAATCGGTATATCCGACTTGCTACCCTCGTTGCCGATAATACCCCCCAATTGAGACCCTGATAAGTATTTTTTCTCAATATTTCAGGCATTTTTCTCGGCATCCGCGACCGTTGGGCCCTGCTCGTCCTTCCTAAGTTCCCCAATCCTTCCTAAGTTCCCCAAGCAAGATCATCGATTGTTGGACGGGCTTCTGATGCTCGAAAACGATACTCCATGTTGTCGTATTACTCGAGGCGGTTTCATGACCCCGCTCCTGAGTTGGGAGAGGGTTAGGGTGAGGGATGGACGGTGATTTTACAGGGGTTTCACCCCTCACCCCACCTCTCCCCAAATAGGGAGAAGGGTTTTGAAACCGGTTTTTCAGTTTTTCTTGTCGGTGTCGTGGCCTGCAACTGGAGTCACTGACCGCGGGAGTGCCTTCGAGCCCGATCACGATCGGAACACGAAATACACCGCACCGAGCAGGCACAACGCCGCCCAGAGGTAGTCCAGCCGCACCGACTGCTTCATGTAGAACATCGCGAACGGCACGAACACCGAAAGCGTGACAACCTCTTGAAGGATTTTCAGTTGAGACAGGCTCAGCTGCGTGTATCCGATCCGATTCGCGGGCACCTGGATCAGGTACTCGAACAGGGCGATACCCCAGCTGACGATCGCCGCGACGTACCAGGGCTTGGCGCTGAAGTCCTTCAGGTGTGCGTACCAGGCGAACGTCATGAAGATGTTGGAGCAGGCCAGCAGCAGCGCGGTCTGGACGATCACGGGCATGGTCGGGTCCTCGTCATGCTTGGGGATCAGATGGGAATCAATCTGTGGTGATGGGGCTGGGACATACGGGGGAATGGGCGGGCCTTCGCCAGGACCGTAAAGCGTGGAGCAGCTGCTCCAAGTCGTTGTCCTGCAGGTCCGCCCGCAGGCTGACGCGCACGCGGGCTTTGCCGCGAGGTACTGTAGGCGGGCGTATCGCCGGGGCGAACAAGCCCTCGCGACGAAGGTGCTCTGATAAATCTAACGCGGCTTGGGTTTCGCCGACCACGATCGGGACGATCGGCGTAGGTGGGACGGCGATAGACGAAGGGTCAACCTCGAACAAGCCTGTGTGGCGTAATTCGTTGCGCAGCGTCGCCACCAGACGGCTTAAACGTTCCCTTCGCCAGGGCTCATCGTGGATCACGTCGAGCGCAGCGGCGATCGCGGCGGCTTGCGCGGGCGGGGCGGCGGTGGTGTAGATCAACGGCCGGGCGCGGTTGACCAGCGTTTGGATTACTTCCGTGCAGGAGGTAACAATCCCCCCCAATCCCCCCAGGGCTTTACTGGCGGTGCTGACGGCGATATCGACGCGGGTTTCGACGCCCTGTAGTTCGCTTAGGCCGGCGCCCGTGGGGCCGAGCACCCCGGTGCCGTGGGCCTCGTCCACGACGAGGATCGCGTCGTAGCGGTCCGCCAGGTCGCACAGCGCAGGCAGGTCCGCCACATCCCCGTCCATCGAGAAAACGCTGTCGGTCACGATGAATCTGCGGGCGGCGCGACCGGCTGACGATGGTCGCGTGGCTTCGAAGTGCTCCCTCAAGAGCCGGGCGAGCTTGTCGATCCGCAAGTGGGGATAGACGCGAACCCGGGCGCCGCTCAAATGGGCAGCATCGATCAGGCTGGCGTGATCAAGTTTGTCGAGACAGATCAGATCCCCCGGCTGCGCCAAAGCGCCGAGCACCGCGAGGTTCGCCACGTATCCCGTCGGCAGCAGGATCGCTGCTTCGGCATGCTTGAACCTGGCGAAACGGGCCTCCAGCTCGGCGTGGATTGGCGTGTTCCCCGCGAGCAGACGGCTCGCGCCGGCACCGAAGCCGTACGCACGGATCGCTTCAATCGCGGCGCTCGTGACCTTGGGATGGTTCGCCAGGGCAAGGTAGTCGTTGCTGGCCAAGTTGATCAGGGCGCGCTCTCGGTCGTGAACCCATCGACCCGACGGGCTCAGTGGACGCAGCCTCCGCAGCAAGCCCGCTGCTCCGAGTCGGCTGAGTTCTTGGAGTAGTTCGCCCCGCCAGTTGTCCATGGCGAAGAGAATAACCAGGTCGCAGCAAAGATGTTGGTCAGAAGTTTCGTCCCCCCCAAGAACCCCCCCCGTAACCCCCAGAATTCCTCGGAATTGCCCGGAAGTCTTGGAACCTCTCGGGGGTTGCAAAACTACCCATTTTAACAGGTGCTGCAACCTACCGTCACGACTGGCTATATAAAACTAGCCACTAGCCGAGCAGCCACTGTGATCAATCTCGCGGGATTCTGACAGATTTGTCTAGTGTTTCGTGGCGGCTGTCACGTCCACAGCGGAGCGCTGTTCGTTTCCGAGCAGGGTATGCTTCATCAGCCGCCCGACTTTGAATTTGACCGAGCGTTTCGGGGGGACTTGAACGGGTTCGAGGGTCTTGGGGTTCTGTGCGGTCCGCGCGCGGCGCTGCTTGACTTCGAACACGCCGAAATCGCGGAACTCTAGACGGTTACCTTTTCCAAGCTCAACGATCACGCTGTCGAGGAAGCTTTGAATAATCTTTTTCACCACTACCCGCTTTTGTTTGGTAGCGACAGCGATCTGATCGATGAGTTCTTTTTTCGTGATTGTGGCCATAGGAGTGAGTCTCCTTTGCCCTCCGAAATTCCGCAACAACTAAAATAGAGGGAAGTTCAATGTAGGATTGATATTAATACCACCAATTCAAGACATTAGCAGCACGGCCATAGTATGACAAGAAAGCACAGGCGGGTCAATGCCCCGAACCGCGAACTTAGGGGGCAATCCCCGAGTTGGCGTTTCGGCTTATTTGCACTAACATCTTCACATGTCTATAGATATCAACAAGCTACAATTGATTTTTTATCCAGACCCAATCCTCCGCAGTCGAACGAAGAAGGTCACTGCAATCAATGACGAGGTGCGTCGTGCCGCAGCACGTATGTTGCAGATTATGCACGAAGCTCCGGGAGTGGGTTTGGCGGCACCTCAAGTAGGGTTGGATTGGCGGCTGTTCGTCGCGTGCCCGACCGGCGATCGAAAAGACGATGCTGTATTCATCAATCCCACACTAAGCGACCCGAGCAAGGAGATGGATGAATACGAAGAAGGGTGCCTGAGTATTCCAAATGTAACGGCCAACATCCGTCGGCCTAAAGCGATCACCCTTCACGCGCTCGACCTAAAGGGCAATCCCATCACTGAGAGACGAGACGACCTGTTGGCTCGCATCTGGCAGCACGAGTGCGATCACCTGGACGGTGTTCTGATTCTCGATCGGATGTCTCCGATCGATCGGATGGCCAATAAGCAAGCGATTACCGAGCTGGAGCGGGACTGGCGAAGCTGAACAATCGTCACACGAGGTAAGATCGGTGCAGAGTGAACCTGACGGTGGAGAGTCCTATCCTAGCAGCATCGTTCAAACCCCGTGGAAGAGCGGCGTATGCGCCTGGTGTTCCTTGGTTCGGGTGAGTTCGGGTTGCCGACGTTGCGTCGGCTCACTGAATGTCACACGATCGCCGCGGTGCTTACCCAGCCCGATCGACCGGCGGGCCGCCACCGCCGGGTGACGCCGACACCTGTGGGGCAGTGGGCGCAGGCGGCCGGGTTGACCGTGTTCAAGGCAGACGACGTGAACCAGCCGGCCGTGATCGAACGGGTTTCTGCCGTGGGCGCCGATGCCGGGGTAGTGATCGCGTTCGGGCAAAAGCTTAGCCTGGAACTGATCGCTGCATGCGGGCGGTTGGCGGTGAATCTGCACGCGTCGCTGTTGCCGAAGTATCGGGGGGCGGCCCCGATCAACTGGGCAGTGATCAACGGCGAGTCGCAAACCGGGGTTTCGGTGATCGGGCTTGCCCAACGGATGGATGCGGGGCCGATCTACGGGCAGGCCGTCACGCCGATCGGTCCACTCGAGACCGCCGGTGAGCTGCACGATCGACTCGCTAGCATGGGGCCGGACGTAGTTTTGGATGTATTGCAACGATTCGAAGCTGGGACGCTGCAGTGGCGACCGCAGGACGAATCGCAGGCGACCAAAGCCCCGAAGTTGTCCAAGGCGGACGGTTGGGTGGATTGGGACGATTCGCCGCGGCGTGTGTGTTGCCGTGTTCATGGGTTGACTCCGTGGCCGGGGGTGACGGTTCTGTGGAAGCCACGGGATCTGCCGAATGGCCCGGGTTTCCCCTTGCTCCTGCGGCGGCTGGAGGTGGGTAAGGATCGTGACGATCAGCGCGCAACCGGGACTATGTTGGAGGGCTTTGAAGTGGCGGTGCGGGGCGGAACGGTGCGATTGTTAGAGGTGCAGATCCCGGGGGGGCGTGCGATGCGGATCGATGAATTCGCGCGAGGGCATCGCCTGGGGGCGGGTGATCGGCTCGAGCCCGTGCGGGAACGAGCGACCTGATACGGACCACGCGTCTGACCGCTACGTCTCAAACTCAAGGGGATGGCCTTGGCGGTCGGACCCGGTCCGAACGCCAGGGCCACGCACGGCAAGGGGGGTCCGTGCGGCAGAGTCGATATGAAAGCATTGGTTGGGGCATGAACAAGTCACGGAAAGAGGCTAGGGATTTTTATTGCCTTCGGCCGGCCGTTAGCGCAGCGCGGATGCCGCGCGGGTGCCGGGGGTGGGCTGAGTCCAAGGTGTGTCTGCTTCGGAGGTGTCGGTGGCGTGGTGGCGGTACGCCAGGATCCGCAGCGCATTGAGCACGACCAGCACCGTGGAGCCCTCGTGGAAGAGTACCGCGGTGTAGATCGTGGTGTACCCCATTGCGGCGAAGGGGGCTAGAACCCCCATGACGCCCAAGGCGAAGCAGAGGTTCTGGATGATGATCCGTCGGCTGAGGCGTGAAACCCCGATGGCCTCGGGCAGCTTCTTCAAGTCATCGGCCAGCAGAGCGACGTCCGCGGTCTCCAAGGCGACGTCGCTGCCCCCGCCGGAAGCTCCGCCGACGGCGATCCCCACCGTGGCGTTGGCCATCGCCGGGGCGTCGTTGATGCCATCGCCGACCATGGCGACCCGGCCGTACGCCCGGTCCAGCTCGCGGACTTTTTGGAGCTTGTCCTGGGGAAGCAGCTCGGCATGGTATTCGTCGATGCCGATTTGACTCGCAACCGCCGCCGCGGTCCGGGCGTTGTCGCCGGTGAGCATAATGGTTCGCCGGATCCCCAGCCGCTTGAGCTGGCCGATCATGGTGGCGGCGCCGGCGCGTGGCTGGTCCGCTAGGCCGATCACCCCGGCGATCTTGTCGTCGATCACGACGACCATCGTGGTCTTCCCCTGGGCTTCGATTTTTTCGATGTGATGCCGGGCGGCTGCCAGGGCGTCGGGATCGATGCTCGGCGCGCCGGGCCGGTGGAGCATGCCGACCCGTCCGATCATCACGCGCTGGCGTTCGACGGTGCCCACGATACCGAAGCCGGGGATCTGTTCGACGCGTTCGGCGTTTCGGTGCGGGCACTCGCGGGCGTCGGCTTCGGCGACGAGAGCCTCCGCCAGGGGGTGCTGGCTGCCGCGCTCCACCGCGGCGGTCATGGCGAGCAGCTCGGTCTGATCCCAGGCGGGGGTGAGGGGGATGATGTCGGTGACCTCCGGCCGGCCGCGTGTGAGGGTGCCGGTTTTGTCGAACGCCACGACGCGGGCGCGTCCGAGGTTTTCCAGGTGCGCGCCGCCCTTGATCAGCACGCCGCCCCGCGCCGCCCGGCCGATGCCGCTGAGCACGGCCGCGGGGGTTCCGATGGCCAGGGCGCAGGGCGAGGCCGCGGTCAGGAAGGCCATCGCCTGGTAAAACCAGCCCGCCCAGGATGAGTCGTCGCGGGGAGAGGGCAGCCCCAGCAGGGGGGGTATCACGATCAGGCAGGCGGTGATGATCAACACGATCGGGACGTACCAGCGTTCGACCTGGTCGGTGAACTGTTGGGTGGGGGACTTGGTGCTCTGGGCTTCCTCGACCATGCGGATGATCTTGGCGATGGTGTTTTCGCTGCTGGGCTTGCTTACCTGGATCGTCAGCAGGCCGTCGCCGTTGATCGAGCCGGCGTAGACGGGGTCGCCGACGGTTTTCTCCACGGGGATCGCCTCGCCGGTGATGGGGGATTGGTCTACCGCGGAGGCGCCTGCAACGACCGGGCCGTCTGCGGGGACGCGCTGCCCCGGGCGGACGAGCAGGCGGTCGCCCACGCTCAGTTGCTCGACGCGGACTTCCCGTTGGCCGCCCTGTGAGTCCAGGACGATCGCCGTTTGGGGCGCCACGGCGGCGAGCGCCTGGATCGCGCGGCGTGCTCGGCTCATCGCCAGGCGTTCTCCGGCGCCGCCTAAGGCGAACAGGAACAGGAGCAGGCCGCCCTCTTCGTAGTGGCCCAGGAACGCGGCCCCGAACGCGGCGGCGAACATGAGCAGGTCGATGTCCAGCCGCAGTTGCCGCAAGCTATGAAGCATCACGATCGCGGTGCGCCAGCCGCACAGCACATAGGTCGCTGCCAGCAGGGGCAACCGTAACGCTTCAGGGCCATCCAACGCGTGCACGGTCCAAGCGCCGGCCAGGAAGAAGCCGCCCACGATCGCCGTGAGCAGGTCCGGGTGGTGCACCGCAGACTCGACTTGCTTGCAGCAGGCGCGGGCGTGGTCAGCCTTGCGTGCCTCGGGTTCCTGCTTCGCAGGGGCTTGCGGGAGGACGCGGATGCCGAATCGGTCCAGTTGTCGGACGATCTCCGGCAGGGCACACTGCCGCCGGTCGAACTCCACTCGCAGGGTCTGAGAGGCGAACGAGATGCTCGCGGTGACGCCTGGGATCTTGTTCAGCGCCGCTTGGACAGCGTGCTCCCCGCGGGGGGACACCAATCCCTCGATCGGCAGCACCAGGTAAGCCATCGATTCGTCGAGGCATCCGCCGGCTTGCTCGACGTAGCGGTTAATCTGAGCCAGGCTCAGCAGGTCGGGATCGTAGTCCAACTCGAGGACGGCTCGGGGAAAGCCATTACTGGGGTGTGGCTCTGGGATGATACGGACGCCATCGATGCCTGGGCGATTGGCGATGCGCTGCTCGATGCATTGGGCGCACGCGCCCCATCTTTGGGGGTTATCGGGGAACCGCAGGGGCACTCGGAGGGTCTTGCGGGCCATCGGAATCCGCTATCGATCTATCGGTTGGCTCTTATGTTCACTCCATCGGCTACCTGTGGCGGAGCCCGGCGTTCAGGCGTTCCATTCGATGGGTGACCCACTATAGAAATTGTAGGTTGGGCCTGCGATGGGACGTTCAGAATCGGCACGCCCGCTGGGGATCGCGGCGCCGACGTGTGGCGATCTTATGTGGTGTACTCCGCATTGATCGTGATGTAGTCCCGCGACAGGTCGCACCCGAGCCACTCGGCTTTGGCCTTGCCCAAGCCCAGGTCCAGCGTGAAGGTGACCTCGTCTGTTTTCATGAATCGGTGCAATTGATCCGCCGCGCGGGCCGAGAGCTGCGTGGGCTTGCCACGCCGATACACGCAGACCTGTCGCCGCGGCCCAACGAACAACGACATGCGGTGCGGCTGGATCGCGGCGCCGCTGTACCCGGCTGCCGTGGTAATCCGTCCCCAGTTGGGATCGGCCCCGTGGACGGCGGTTTTCACCAGCGGGCTGTCAACGATCGCCTTGCCCGCGCGGTCGGCGTCGGCGAGGGTCCGGGCTCCGACGACACGGACGCGGAACACCCGCGTGGCTCCTTCGCCATCGCGAACGATCTGGTACGCCAAATCCCGGCACAGATCGCTTAAAGCCTCCTGGAAGGCTTTAAGATCGCGTCCCGCCCGCTGAATCGGGGGGTGACCT
>JAJUHR010000230.1 GCA_029267795.1 Planctomycetota bacterium | reverse complement strand
GTTGAACCGCATCTTCTGGCTGTCGCTGCCCACCAGAAAATCCGTCACCTGCTTCACGGAAGGGTACACGTGCTTGATCAGCGGCATCTTCTGAAGCAAAGCCTCGCCCCGCGCGTACAACTGCTTGCCGATGAGGCTGCTCAGCGCCAGCCCCACCGCACAGATCAGCGCCACCGCGATCACCAGCCCGATCAGGTCCAGGCCGATCCGGTACCGCTCCCACCACTGCTGCATCTTGGTCCGCTGGACCGCTTCCCGCAGGCGCTCCCCGCTCGGGTCCGAGCTCTCCCACGAGGCCCGCTCGGCCGCGGTCATGTCCGCCTTGGCCATCTCGATGTCCGCCTCCGACACGCGGGGAAAGTCCACCACGTGCACGATCAACTCGCGGACGCCGGCGTTGATCGGGGCCGCGAAATTGTTCCTCACGAACCCGTACGCCGCCACCAGGATCCAGATCGTCAACACCGTCGGCAGCAGGATCTTCAGCCCGCGGAAGAACAACCCCCGCACATTCGGACCTCCCGCCGTCTGGCCAGGTCGAGCATCCATGGATGTCCCTTGCGATGGTGGCCCCCGCAGCGGTGGGTCGCGTTCGGCACAGGATACGCCGCAGCGGATACGTGACTAGAGCGTTTTTCGTTTGGGTGTGTAGCGACGGGGCCCGGGGTAGCTTTGCCGGAGCGAGGCGACACCACAGTAAAACCGGGGGCCGCTGCGACCTACCGTCGCCACCCCCGCCCGAGGAACCCTACAACCAAACAAAAAACACCGTCATCGAGGTGATCGTAGAATAGGGGCGCCACCGATACCCGTCAATCGCCATCGCCCCCTTTACTGGGCCGGCAAACCCACCGCCTCGACGGTCGCGCTGGCAATCGGCAAAGTGATCTCCAGACCGTCTTCGGTGAAGTGCGCCGAGCCCACGCGCTTCGGGCTGTACCCCCCGAACACCACCACCCCCCAGGGGGCCGCCGCAGCCACAGCATCGTCGTGAGGCTCCATCATCTGCGGCAAAGACCACACCCGACCGTCACGGGTATCCAGCAGCCTGGCTTGGGAAAGCTCGATGTCGCCCCCCCGCCGCTCCGTCTCGCCCCCCGCCACGACCACCCACGGCCCGAACGCCGCCGTCGCGTGGTCCGCCACCCCACCGGCAATCCCCAGGCGCGGCCCCTCCTGAAGCGTCACCCCCTCCGGGTCGCGCAGGTCCACCAGCCACGTCCGCTCAGTCGTCGCCCCCGTCGTCCCGTTCTGTCCCCCCAGCACCCACACCCGCCCCGGCTTCAGGTACACCAGCCGGTGATCATCCAGAGGCATCGGCAATTCCGCCGTAAGCCCCCGGCTCACGCCCCGGTACATATCGATCCATTCGAGGCTGCTGCGGTTCACCCCGCCGACCACCAGCACCGTGCCCTCGTCCACCAGCACCGACGCGTGGTGCTCGCGCGACTCCCGCAGGCCGATGTGCCGCACCCACGAGCCCCGCTTGGGGTCGTAGATCGACGCCGTGTTCCCGCCGATCGCGATCACCCGCCCGTCTGAGAGCGCGTGAGCCGTGGGGGCAGCCAGCGCTTGCGGGAGCGCCGCCGCCTCCACCACCTTGCCCAAGGCCACGTCCACCAAATAGCAATCCCGCACCGCGCGCAGCCGATCCACCCGCTCGCCCGTCTGACCGCCGATGACCATCACACGCCCGTCGGGCAGGCTGACCTGTGCGTGCATGCACACGCCCCGGGGCAGCCGCACCGGCGTCGACCACCGCAGGCGATCCAGATCGAATACCTGGACCACGTCGCTCAGAATCCCGGTCTGCGTGATCCCGCCGGTGATCACCACCCGCTGACCGCTGGCGCTCAGCGCCGCGGCAAAAACGCCGATCGGCATATCGGGCAGCCGCTGCCACCCGGGCCCGGAAGACTCCGCCGCCTCCTCCGCCACCGCCGAAGCCGCCAGTCCCGCCACTATCGCCAAGAGCAACAGCCCCGTTTGCACAGTGCGCATCAGGCTCCTCGCTCAACGATTTGGATCGCCTGCTCCAGCGTAAACGCGCCTTCGTACAGCGCCCGCCCGACGATCACGCCCGCGACCGCCAGCCCCCGCAGCGCCCGCAGGTGTTCGGTCGTCCCCACCCCGCCCGATGCGATCACGGGCACCCTAGTTACTTCGGTGATCCGACGCGTCGCCTCCAGGTTCGGACCCTGCATCGTCCCATCCGTCGAGATATCGGTGTACACGATCGCCGCCAGAGGCCAGTCGCTCACCTTCCCCGCCACCTCCAACGCGGTGGCCTCCAGCGACCGCTCCCAGCCCTGGACCGCCAGCTTGCCCCCCCGCGCGTCCAGCCCCAGCACCACCCGGCCATGGTACGTCGGATCCCTCATCAATCCCTCAAACCACAGCCAGTTCGCCAAAGCCGCTGTCCCAAGGATCGCCCGCGCCACGCCACAATCGAACAGCTGCCGGATCACCGCCTCCTCGCGGATCCCCCCGCCCACCTGAACCTTCAGGCCGGTCTGCTCGCACACCCGCCGAATCACATCCAAATGCGACATCCGGCCCGACCGCGCCCCGTCCAGGTCTACCATATGCAGCCACGTAGCCCCCGCGTCCGCGAACGCCTTCGCCTGCGCCACCGGGTCGTCCGCGTAGGACTTCTCCTGGGCGTAATCCCCTTGCCGCAGGCGCACCACCCGTCCGCCTCGCAGATCAATCGCCGGGTACACGTGCATCACGGATAAGTCGCTCGCTGAGTAGGGTCCGCTGTGCGGATCACTTGTGCCGCGCAGCTTTGCTTCACCAGTGACTTAGCCCGCTGGGAACACACGGCGGACCTATCACCTGGAGGGTTCGCTGGGTGCCTGGGGCTAAGCGCGGCGTGCCCCAGTCCGTTACGCGCTCTGCGCACCCAACGCTAGCCCCGGCTGGCAAGCCGGGGTCCGGGGTTCTCACAGTTCGTCATACAACCGCTTCGCACACCCATTACCGATCGCAGCCGGCAACCTCTCCCCACGCCCGGACCCGCGGGTCCCCCGGCTGTTCGTGGTGCAGCCGCGCCAGCTCCACGTAACGCGGCCCCAGCCACCGCAGGTACTGCCTCTCCTTCTCGGTGATCGGCCGAGCGATCTTCCCCGGCACCCCGACGACCAGCATCCCGTCGGGCACCTCCGTCCCCGGTGGCACGACCGCCCCCGCTGCGATCAGGCATTCCCGCCCGATCACCGTCCGCCCCAGCACCGTCGCCCCCATCCCGATCAGCGTGCCCTCACCCACGCTGCAGCCGTGCACGATCGCCCCGTGGCCGATCGTGACGTTCGCCCCGATCGTGTTCGGCACCCCCGAATCGCAGTGGATCACCGCGTTGTCCTGGACATTCGTGCCCGCGCCGATCGTGACCTTGGCCACGTCCCCACGGATCGCCACCCCATACCAGATGCTCACGTCCCGGCCGATCTCCACCTCGCCCAGCACCCGGGCCGTGTCCGCCAGGTACACGCCTTGGATCAACCGCACGCTCACCCGCGGGCCCCCACCGCACGCGGCTTCGACGCAGATGCAGCCCCCGCGGCCTGACCGTCCGCCAGCACCGGCAGCGCCTCCGGCTCGCCCCGGCCACGCTGCCATACGTCGTGCCGGCGGAACTCCTCGCGGGCGGCGGGATAATCCAGCCGGTAGTGCGTCCCGCGGCTCTCGGCCCGCCACAGCGCCGCCCGGGTCATCAGCGCGCCGACCAGCAGCATGTTCTGCACCTCCCAACCCAGCCGGTCGTCAAAAATCTTGTCCAGCGTGTAGCGGGCCCAAAAATCGAACATCTCCACCACCTCGGTCAGCCGATCCCCCGTCCGCTCGATCCCCACGTGCCGCCACATGATCGACCGCAGGCTCGACCGCACGTCCGCCAGGTCCAACT
>JAJUHR010000363.1 GCA_029267795.1 Planctomycetota bacterium | reverse complement strand
GGTGGGGTTCCGCTGGCGGAAGTCGACCACCGTACGATGGCCTCGCGGAAGGTCCCGGGCTTGTACCTGATCGGCGAGATGCTGGACTGCGATGGGCGGATCGGCGGGTTCAACTTCCAGTGGGCGTGGTCCACGGGGCACATCGCCGGGCGCGCGGCAGCGGATTCGTTCCAAGGGGACAAGCGGCTTTTGTGCGCCGACGACGCTGAGTCCCTGTGAAGGTTCAGTATCGGCCCACTGCGGCTGCTACACGCGACTTATGCGGATCGATTCGACGACCGGGAGCTTGCCCACCAAGGGGCTCAGGTATTCCTTGTAGGCGTCGGAGATGGTGTTGTCGTCGATGATGTACTTGCGGTCCAGCGTGCGTGTTTTGCCGGCTACCGCCGCCAGCTCGATCACCTGGTAGCCCGCCTGGTAGGGGTCGTTGCTGACGCGTTGGATGGCGATGGAGCCATCGGTTTTGCCGGAGGTGAGCGCCGCCTCGGCGGCCTTGCGCCCGACCATGCGTGCCTCGCGGGCGTCGACGTCGGAGGTGCAGCCAGCGAAGCAGCGTTGGAGGTACCCGAAGGTATCGGCCCGCACGCGGAGTTCGCTGTGCTTGGGCTTGAGGGCTTTCTTCAGCCGTTCCGCCAGGAAGTCGCCCAAGGCCCCGGTGCCGGACAGCTGGACGTTTCCGTGGGCATCGGTCTGCAGTTCCTGCGAAAGCTGTTTCGCCAGCATCTGGATGATCGGGTTGCCGCTGGCGTCGTGGATGCCTTCGCTGACGGCGATCAGGCACCGGCCGAGCCGGGTGTAGATGTGATCCACGTCGGCGATGAACTTGTCGATGTCAAACACCACTTCCGGGACGTAGATCAGGTGCGGTCCATCGTCCTGCTGGTGTCGCGCCAGCACGCTGGCGGCGGTCAGGAACCCCGCGTGCCGGCCCATCACCACGTTGATCTTGATGCCCGGCAGCGCCCGGTTGTCCAGGTTGTCCCCGATGAAGGCGTGCGCCACGAACTTCGCCGCGGAGGCGAACCCCGGCGTGTGGTCGTTGTGCACCAAGTCGTTGTCGATCGTTTTGGGCACGTGGAACGCGCGCAGCTCGTAGCCGCGCTGCTTGGCCAGGTCGTTGACGATCCTGCAAGTGTCGGAGCTGTCGTTGCCCCCGATGTAGAAAAAGTACCGGACGTTGCGTTTCTCCAGGCTCTGGAAGATTTCGCGGCAATAGTCGGGGTTGGGCTTGTCGCGCGTCGAGCCCAGGGCGGCGCTGGGGGTCTGGGCGATCCGTTCCAGCCGGTCCTGCGGGATGTCTTGCAACTCCACGTACTGGTCGTTCTTGATCCCCCTGACGCCGTGCAAGCACCCGAGGACCTTGTCGATCCCGTGGCGGCCGCGAAGCGTCTCGACCACGCCCACGAGCGACTGGTTGATGACGACCGTAGGGCCGCCGGACTGACCGATCACCGCATTGCCGCGCAACACCTCGTTCTGCATCGGACTCCTCAATCGGTTCTCAAGGTTAGGCTAGGAGGGTTATCGACCTGCGTGAGGCGGGTATTGTAGGGAAAAAGCCGGAGGGAGCCAACGGCCCGCTGCGGCCCCGGGGGCGCCACCGCGAGGACCGCCCGCCCGCGTTCAGGCGGACAGCTCCAGGAGCAGGCCCCTGGCCAGCTCGATCTGGGTCGGGTCCCGCAGGCGGCTCAGGGCCGCGGTCAGCAATTCCCGGGCGCGTTGGCGGCGCGCCAGGTATCGCACGTAGATCAAGCCCAGGATCAGCTCGACCTCTTCGCGGCGAGGAGGGTTTTTATAGGTGTTCAGGTATAGCTCGTACGCTCGCGCGGCGTCCTCGTACCGCTGGTCCACCATGAACTGGTTAGCGAGGTCGAGTTGTTGGTCCTGCCCCATCACCTGCGATGGGTCGATCCGCAGCAGTTGGGCGTACAGGTTGGCCGCCCCGGGCAGGTCGTGCGAGGCCAAGGCGGCGCTGACCCGGCCCCGCAAGGCTATGACCTGCTCCCGCGCGAGGACCTTTTCCGGGCTCGTGGTGCCCCTGGCCTCCTGGGGCGGAGGCGGCTCGGCGCTGGGAGGGCCTCCCAGCCACGGCTGGTACCCGCTGCGCGTCATCGCCGCGAACTGAGCCCGCCGTCGCCGGCGCTCCAGCAGCGTGGACAAGTCGTACGGCTCGCGCGCCAGCAGCCGGGTGCCCAGCATAGCCATGCCCAACACGATCCCGTATGCGTACCCCGACAGGTGCGCCGCGTACGCCACCCCGCCGTATTGTCCCAGGTACATGAACGCGTCCTGCGCGATCTGCAGGAGGATCATCCACAGGCTGGAGATCTCGAACGTCCCGATGAAGAAGAACCAGTACAGGATGGTGACGTTGCTAAAGGGGAACAG
>JAJUHR010000173.1 GCA_029267795.1 Planctomycetota bacterium | reverse complement strand
TACAAGGGCGGCATCCGCTACCACCCCCACGTCGAACTCGACGAAATCAAAGCCCTCGCCGCACTCATGACCATGAAGTGCTCCCTCGCCCAACTCCCCATGGGCGGCGCCAAAGGCGGCGTCCAAACCGACCCCCGCTACCTCTCCAACGACGAACTGATGCGACTCACCCGCCGCTTCACCAGCGCCTTAGGCGCCAACATCGGACCCGACTACGACATCCCCGCACCCGACGTCGGCACCAACGCCCAAATCATGGCCTGGATCGCCGACACCTACATGATGAGCCTCTCCCACCCAGGCAACCGACAACACGGCCAAAGCGTCGTCACCGGCAAACCCCCCGAATTCGGCGGCTCCGCCGGTCGCGACAAAGCCACCGGCCAAGGACTCGTCTACGTCCTCGAACAAACCCTCCCCGAACTCGGCCTGTCCTTCCACCAGCTCACCTTCAGCCTCATCGGCTTCGGCAACGTCGGCTCCTGGACCGCCCGCCTCCTCGCCGAACGCGGCGCACGACTCCGCGCCGTCATGGACCGCTCCGGCGCCCTCTACCACGACCACGCCATCGACCCCACCGCCCTCGCCAACCACGCGCAAACCACCGGCAACATCGCCGGCTTCCCCCACGCCCAGCCCATCCCCGTCGATCAGTTCTACTCCATCCCCGTCGACCTCTTCATCCCCGCCGCCCTCGAACAGATGGTCAACCTCGACAAGGCCCGCGCCATCAACTGCAAAGCCCTCGTCGAAGCCGCCAACGCCCCCACCACCCCTGCCGCCGAACGCTACCTGCTCGAAAAGGGCGTCACCGTCCTCCCCGCCATCCTCTGCAACGCCGGAGGCGTCACCGTCAGCTACTTCGAGTGGAAGCAGAACCGCCAAGCCGAAACCTGGGACGCCGACGTCGTCGACGACCAGCTCCGCAAGCACATGCACGCCGCCGCGCAGCGCGTCCGCCTCGCCGCCCACCGCTACCGCTGCGACCTCCGCACCGCCGCCTACTGCGCCGCCCTCGAAAAAATCGACCGTGTCTACCGCCTCCGCGGCATCTTCCCCTGACTCACCACAACGCCCCAACAATCGAGCCCGCCCTGAATACCCGGCGGACCCCGTAGGGTGCGCTGTGCGCACCACTCAATCCGTAGTGCAGGCCATCGACCTGCCTCTCCGTAGAGCGGGCCTTCAGCCCGCCGAATCCTTTCCGTAGGGTTCGTTTCGCGCCGGGTGCCTGGGGCTAAGCGCAGCGTGCCCCAGTCGTCGTAGGACGAGGCTTTGCCCGCCTCTGACTCAGCCCGCTGTGAATGCATAACGAGCCCGCAGGGCCCCTTCACGTGGATTGCGAAAAACACGAAGCCCACGCACTGCAGCCCGTGGATTCTGCCCACGGTTATAACGTAGGGTGCCCGTAGCGCGCCCCCGTCGTAGGCTGATACCCCACGGGGCCCCCCCTAACCCGCCGCTAGACCGACAGGCTTCCCTCGAAACCAGCATCGGCGCTATGGACAAAGAACGGCAGAGAAGAACCTCTCCACCGTTCTTGAAAACAGACCCCGTCGCGACATCCCGCCCAATGGCTGGACCATCAAGCTTTGACAAAAGAAATCTTCACCGGCGTGGGGTTCGTCACCACATCCAACACCGGGGAATACCTGACGATCTTCTCCAGCGTTTGCACGTCCGCATCCGACTTGACCTTGAACGTCACGCGGATTTCCCTGTACCCCTTCCTGACGCGGGGGTCGACGCCCAGGAACCCCTTCAGGTCGATGTCCCCCTCGTATTCTGATTCGATCGCTTCGACCTCGATCCCCTGGGCCGCCCCGTGGTACGCCAGCGAAGTGGTCATGCACGAAGACAGCGCCGCCAGCAGATACTCGACCGGGTTGCTGCCCCGATCCGTGCCCAACAGCACGGGGGGCTCGTCCGCGTCGAGCACGAAAGGCCTCTGCCGCTTCAGCTCCTGGCACGTCCCGTAATACCCGTCGATCCGAACCCGGTTGTGCCCCCCGCTGACCCAATGGTTTTGGGCCCTGAACTTGAAGTCAGCCAGCTCAGGTCGGCCACGCACCGCCTCGATCGTCTGAGCCATCCGCACGACATCGACCCCGTTGACCACAGCCTCGCTCTGCACTCGCTCCGACATGGCATCCTTCCTTTCTGCTAAGGGTGAAAAAACCGATCTAACGAACTAACTAGTTAGTTAATTTATTGGCGAAATAAAAAGCTTACCCCTACCCCTCCAACAGGCTCTCCACGTGCTCCACAGCCCGATCCGCCGGCCACGACGCGCGGTACTCCTGGCTGGCCATGATCGCCCCCGCGACGATCAGGTAATAAGTGTCGGTCAGCCGCTCCACGTCCAATCTCTTGTGCCGCCCGTCCGAGGCCCGCAGCTCCAACACCACCTCCCGGATCACCTCCTTCATGGTGTCCACATAGACCTTCGCCTCCCGGGTGATGTCGCTCTTCGCGTCGGCAATCTCGCTGATCATGTTGAAGAACCCGCACCCCCGGAAATCATTGGATAAAATGCGCTCCCTGACGTGCTTGATGATCGCCACGAACCGCCCCCGCGGGCTCTTCTCCTTCCGCAGCGCCCCCTTCAGCAGGTTGTACTCCCGCCGCCGCATCTCCTGCAAATACGCAACACACAGGCTCTCCTTGGTCGGGAAGTAAGCGTAAACCGTCGGCTTCGACACCCCCGACTTTTCGATCACCTCGTCCATGCTCGTGGCCCGATACCCCCGCTCGTAGAACAGCGCCGTCGCGGCGCTCACGATCCTCTCCCTGGCATCGGTCCGTCTCCTGGGCGACATGCCAACAACCTATCATAAACTAACTAGTGAGTCAACTATCTTTCGGCCGATCCACCGATTTTTTTAAAATTTTCCCCCCGCCACCGGGCCGCGGCGAGCTAACCGTTTGTATCACAAGCCCATCGAGCGCCCCGCCCCACCACAGAATCACCTCATCCCAGCGTTGCACGGCGCCTGCGCTGTACCACTCGACGCGTGGGACAGGTCATCGACCTGCCCCTCCCATTTGTAGGACGAGCCTTCAGCCCGCCGAATCCTTCCTCGTAGGGTGCGTTGTGCGCACCAAAAAACAACCCCGGCTTATGAGCCGCGGTTTTTCTCAACCCCTCTCCCTTGAGGGAGAGGTTGGGTGAGGGTGAATCCTCTGCCTTCCGCGGGGGTGCCACTGGTTGCTTGCAACCAGTGCACGGAACCCATCCGATTCACCGCGACCAATCCGTTGAGTCCACCATGCGACGGCTGCCACTGGCTGCTTGTCAGCCAGTGTAAATCGGTTCGTAGTGCTCACTGGCGGCTAGCTGCTAGTGGCACCCATGTGGTGGCGATGGGGTGGCTGTGGTGGGGCGAAGCAACACCACGGTCGCCCTACGCACAGCGCACGGCTCCATATTTAGCCCCCCCATGATTCATGGGGGGCTAAATGGGAAGGGCAGGGGACGGCTCAATCGCCGTGGAACTACCGGTGCGCTGCTGTACCCGAACGAAAAACGCCCAGGGCTGGCTGACTTCCGGGGGTTCGTTTAGCATCCGATCTCATGTCGAACCTGGGGCGCGGGTTGTCTTTGGACCTCACCGACGAGTTCCCGATCCTGCGGAACCTGGCGTTCTTCAACCACGCGGGGGTGGCGCCGATCAGCCGCCGGGCCGCCGACGCCCTGCGCCGCTACGCCAGCCAGGCCGAGTCGGCCGCGTATTACAAGGCCGGCTGGTACGCGCGGGCGCGGCAGGTCAAACGCCTGGCGGCCCAGCTGATCGGGGCCCGCGGCGAGCAGGAGATCGCCTTCGTCGCCAACACGTCCACGGGCCTAAGCCTGGTGGCCAAAGGGTTGGACTGGCGGCCGGGCGACAACGCCGTGATCACCAACGTCGAGTACCCCGCGAACCGCTACCCCTGGCAGGACCTGCAGCGGTTCGGCGTGCAGATGATCGAGGTCCGGCAGCGGCCCGACGGCCGAATCGACCCGGGCGACGTGGTGGCGGCGGTGGACGCGCGGACGCGTGTCGTGTCGATCTCGCACGTGCAGTACGCCTCGGGCTGCCGGGTGGAGCTGAAGCCGATCGCCGATCGCGTGCACGAGGTGGGCGGGTACCTGTGCGTGGACGCGATCCAGAGCGTGGGCGTGTTGCCGGTGGACGTGCAGGCGATGGGGATCGATTTCCTGGCGGCGGACGGGCACAAGTGGCTGCTGTCGCCCGAGGGTTGCGGGGTGTTTTACTGCCGCGGCGAGCTGGCCGGCCGGCTGCACCCGAACGTGGTGGGGTGGATGAACATGGTTGACGCCAGCAACTACGGCGACTACCGGTTCGAGTTCCAGCCCGATGCGCGTCGGTTCGAGCCCGGCAGTTATAACGTGCCGGGGGTCATGGCCCTGGGGGCGAGCCTGCAACTGCTGCTGGAGGTGGGCATCGACGCGGTGTGGGCGCGGGTCGAGGCCCTGACAGCCAGGCTGTGCCAGGGGCTTGCCCGCCGGGGCTACCGGGTGTTCAGCCCGCGCGGGGACGCGGAGCGCAGCGGCATCGTCACGTTCGACCCGCCCGAGCCGAGCGTCCGCCCCACGCCCCCGCCGGCGAGCATCGTCGCCGAGCTGGAGAAGCGTGGCATTATCATCGTGCTCCGCGAGGGGCGGCTGCGCGCCAGCCCCCACTTCTACAACACCGCGGAACAGATCGACGCCTTGATCGACGCGCTGCCGTAGCTGCTGCAGTAAGCCAGCTCCCCTCGTAGGGTGCACGGTGCGCACCATTCAATAATCGTAGGGCGGGTCAAGCGTAGCGGACCCGCCGATGCTGGGTGCCACAC
>JAJUHR010000387.1 GCA_029267795.1 Planctomycetota bacterium | reverse complement strand
TAGAACCTGTTTCACAACTGTCTCAAGGTAATGAGTAAGCAAGCGACGTGGAAGAAGGCCTGATACATGGTGAGGCGGCGTTCGTAGCGGACGACGAGCCTTCGGAAGTTGCCGACCCAGGCGATGGATCGTTCGATCTTCCAGCGGCGCTTGTACCGTCGCAGCTTGCGTCCGTCCTGGGTGCGGCGTTGAACCCGGTTGGCTTTGTGGGGGCAGATCAGCTCGATCCCCCGTCTTTTGAGGCGTTTGTGCAGCGGGTCGGAGTCGGCGGCCCTGTCGTGGATCAGCCGCTTGGGGTTCTTGCGGGGCCGACCTCGCTTGCCGGGCCGGGGCACCGCCACGCGGTCGAGGGTGGACTCGATCAGCGTCGCTTCGTGCGGGGTGGCCGAGGTGAGTTGAACTCCCAGAGGAACACCCCGGCCGCTTGCCACCACCATCCACTTCGTACCCTTGCCGCGTTTGGTTTTCCCGACGGCGTCGCCCCCTTTTTTAGCGGGAGCGAAGCTGCCGTCGGCGAAGGTTTCCTCCCAGTCCAGCCGGCCTTGTTGATCGAGCCGGCCCAGGAAGGCCCGCCGAGGGATCCACGCGGCGGAGCGAAGCCCCGCCCCTGCAGCGCTTGCGAAAGAGATAAAAGCCCGCGGAGTGCACTCCGTGGGCTTCGAAGTCCGAGGCCATTGTATTCGAGTTCGCGCAGCGTAACCCACGAAACTCATAAGTCTAAGAAGCGATCACGCTAACTCCAGCAGGCGGGCGATACGCTCCTCGGTAGGCGGGTGCGTCGAGAAGAGCTTCGTCAAGCTGTGGCCCGTCAGCGGCTCCACAATGAACATGTGGTTCTGGGCGGGGATCTCGTTTTGCAGCGGGATCCGGCGTGCGGTGGCCTCGAGCTTCCGCAAGGCGCTGACCAGCCCCATCGGGGTGCCGGCGACGCGCGCCGCGTCGGCATCGGCGACGAATTCCCGGCTGCGGCTGATGGCCATCTGGATCAGGGCCGCGGCGATCGGGGCCAGGATTAGCATCAGCAGGCCGACCAGCGGGTGGCCGTGCTCCCGGTCACTGCTCCCGCCGAACCAAAACGCCATGTAACCGAGGTAGCTGATGGCGCCGGCGATGGTGGCAGCTACACAGCTGATGAGCGTGTCGCGGTTCTTCACGTGCGACAGCTCGTGGGCCATGACGCCCTCCAGCTCGTCGTAGGTGAGCAGCTGCAGGGCCCCGCGAGTGACAGCTACGGCGGCGTGACGGGGGTTACGCCCGGTGGCGAACGCGTTGGGGGCCGCCTGGGGGCAGATGTAGACCCGCGGCATCGGAAGCCCCGCGTTGGTCGCCAGGCGGCGGACCATGGCGATCAGGTCTGGGGCGGTTCTTTCATCGACCTCTTCGCCTCGCATCGCAGCCAGGGCGATCTTGTCGCTGAAGAAGTAGGCGAAGATGTTCCCCAAGCCGCCGAGGATCAAGGCGATCGCCAGCCCGCGCTGGCCGAACTGAGCGCCAATCAGGAGGATCAGGCCGAACATCGCCGCCAGCAGAACCGCGGTCTTCACGTTGTTAACGAACCGAGTCATTCAATCAAACTCCTTAGGGCCTTGGCACGCGCCTCTTCTTTTCATCCCCGTACAAAAGGTCGCGTTAATGGCAATGGAAGAGTATTGCCCCCCGGCACGATTTTCAATTAGCTGTAGTACCGCAAAATCGGTGCCGCAGTTCAAGCCCCCGATCCTGAGAAGTTTGAGAAATGCAGAGACGAGCATGGGAACGATTCTCCCAAGTCAATAAAAGTATTTAATTATAAGTACAGTATGAATTTTAAATTATAAATTTAATGAAAGGCGGCCATTTTATAAACCGCAAGTGTCATCAGTCCGATAAAAGCCAGTCGGACATGCCGAATCGGCAGGCTATGGGTCAAATGGGCGCCTAAGTGCCCTCCCAACCAGCAACTAGGGGCCAGAATCAGGGCCAAACCGACGCTGAAACGCCAATCGTGGCTGTGCCGGTGCAAGGTGAGGTTTTTGTAGACCGCACCGACGCTGGAACTGGCGCAGATCACAGCCGACGCATTGGCGATGCACGACCGTAGAGGCAGGCGCAGCAACAGATGCTGCAGGGGCACTGCAACCACACCCCCGCCGACACCCAATAGGCCGCCGATCAGGCCCATCGCAGCTCCGACGAGGGACGAACGAGGCCCGGTCAGGGCGGGATTGCTGTCGTCCGTTGTGCGATCGCCTTCG
>JAJUHR010000022.1 GCA_029267795.1 Planctomycetota bacterium | reverse complement strand
TTTGCAAACGTGACCGTGCTACCCGCGGCAGGGGAGGACGTTCGTGCGTCGCTGGGGTTGATCGAGGGCGGGGACGTGTGCGCGTGCAACCAGCTGCTGGACGAGATCTCTCGCCGGCAGTGGAATCAGCCTTACGACTATCTCGGCGAACGGGCCGCGGCGGGCAGGGCCGACCGGGCGGGTTGTGAGGAATTGGTCGCGCTGCTGCGGGCGCAGTGCGAGGCGGAACGCTCGCTCGGCACCGGGGACGAAGTGAAGCAGTGGATCGACGCTTGGCAGGGGCGGCTTGCCCCCGAAGACCTGGCCCGGAGCGCGTGTGCCGCGATCGCCTATGTGGTTGCCCACCGGGTGGGGGACGTGCAGCGGCTGATCCTGGCGGGCGGGGGCGTGTGGAATCAAGCCCTGGTGGCGGAGATCCGTGAGCAGGCCAGCGGCGTGGTGGTGGTCAGCGACGACCTGGCGGTGCCCGTGCAGCTGCGCGAAGCGGTGGCCATCGCGGTGCTCGGGGCGTTGTGTCAGGACCGGGTTCCGATCACGCTGCCACGGGTTACCCATTGTCAAGCTGCTGCCCCGGTGGCGGGGTGTTGGGTGCTGCCATGAGCGGTTCAAACGTGACCGATACGCCGCCGGACCGATCGTCGTTGCTGACCGAGCAGCGCCACCCGCGGTCGATGGGGCTGCACCGGATGACGGTGGGCGAGATCGTGGGATTGATTCAGTCGGAGGACCGAGCGGTTCCGCAGGCGTTGGAGCGAGTCAAGCCGGCATTGGTGGGGCTGATTGCGGCTGCCGAGCCGGGGTTTCTAGCTGGGGGGAGGCTGGTGTACGTCGGTGCGGGTACGTCCGGCAGGTTGGGCGTGCTCGATGCCTCGGAGGCCCCGCCGACGTTTCAAGTCGAGCCTGGTCGTGTGGTGGGCATCATCGCGGGGGGCGATGCGGCGCTGCGCCGCTCCAGTGAGTCACGCGAGGACGACCCCGCTGGCTCGCACGAGGAGCTGCATCGCCTGCAACTGGGCCGGCACGACACGGTGATCGGGATCGCAGCGGGGGGGACGACGCCCTACGTTCTGGGAGCGCTTCGGTTCGCCAAGGCGTTGCCGGAGCCGCCCGTGACGGCCCTGTTGGTGTGCACGCCGGTGGATCGGCCGCCGTTCGTCGACCATCGGATTGTGCTCGAGACCGGGCCGGAGGTGCTCACGGGATCGACGCGGATGAAGGCCGGCACCGCGACGAAGCTGGCGCTGAACACCATTTCAACGACGCTGATGGTCCGCGCGGGAAAGGTGTACGAAAACCTGATGGTGGATCTGCGTGCCAGCAACGCGAAGTTGCGCGACCGTGCCGGCCGGATTGTCGCGACGTTGTGCGGGTTGGACCGCGCCCGGGCGTTCGACCTGCTGCAGGGGGCGGGGGGTTCCGTGAAGACTGCCGTCGTGATGCACCGCCTTGGGCTGAGTCGGCAGTGTGCCCAAGACCGGTTGGACCGGTGCGGAGGACGCCTGGACGTGGCGCTGGGGGAGTCGTAGCGGCGGGCGATTGTTGTGGCGTCGCGTCGGTCCGCCTCAGCCATGGCGGTGGATCGTGCGGAATTTTTGGCAGGGACCCGCTCTACTACAACCGCACAGAATGTCCGGGCAGGTCAGGACCTACGAGCGGTGCGCGTAGTGTAAGTGTAGCTGACGCGGCTATAGGCCCGCTGTGTGGTCACGGCGGGCTAAATGTTGGCAGGTCGATGACCTGCCTTACCGATTGTGGTGGGTTCGCTGCGGTTGATCCGCCCTACTCTTGCAAAACCATCGTGTCCGAGCAGGCCAGGAGCTGCAAAAAACCGGGGCATTGCTCCGCTCTGCCCCAGCCACCCTGGAGCCGATCTACTCCGACCGATCCGTCAGATGCGCGGAGTGGGTGTGTGAACCTGTCTTGGGTGCTGAATGGTTGTGATCATGTGGCATGAGGCTGCGGGCCATCATCCACAAGCCCGAAAGCGTGATCATGATCGCGGCCAACTTGACGCTGTGGGGGCGCAGCCGCGTCGGGATCAGCCGGCTGCTGAGCAGCACCGCGGTCAGCGATGGCACGGTTCCCAGGCCGAATACCACCATGCCCACGGCGCCATGCCATGGCGAAGAGAGGCCCGCCACGATCCCCAGGGCGGCGTAGACCAACCCGCACGGCAGGAAGCCCATGACCACGCCCAAGAGCAGGCGGGGAACGACGCCGGAACCGCGGACCAACGATCGCAGCCAGGGCGGGCTTTCCCACCGATCGAAGCTGCACGAGGAGGTCCAGCGATTTGGTTTCCACACGGGCACGATCCCCAGGAGGGTGATTCCCGCCAGGATCACCACGGCACTTAGGATGATGCAGGCGGCGCGTTGGTAGCCCATCCAGGCTGAGCCTCGGTGCAGCGCCTGGCCGAGCCACCCGGCGAGGAATCCCATGGCCGCGTAGGTCCAGATCCGCCCTGTGTGATACCAGAGGAAGTCCCATGCCAAGCGGCGGCCCCGCGGCCGACCTTCGATCGTCAGGGCCACGCGGTCGAAGGCCCGTGAGAACCCTAGCAAGATCGGGCCGCACATCCCCACGCAGTGCAGGCTACCGGCCAGGCCGGTCAGCAGCAGGCCGCTGTAGACCACCAGTGTCGAGGCGTGGCTCATGGGGCTGACCCTCCGTCAGGCACGGCATTGGCTGGGCCCACGTCGCCGGCGCCGGCCGAGGTCGTGGCGATCAACAGGCTCGAAACCACCATGGCCGAGGCGGAGAAGACCGGGCTGAGATAACCCATCGCCGCCAAGCTGATGCCGATGGTGTTGTACCCGAAGGACCACAGCAGGTTCAGGCGGATGCGCCGCATCGCGTGCCGGGCCATCTTCAAGGTGAGGGGGACGCGGTCGAGCCGGTCGGCCAGCACGCGCACGTGGCCCGCCCGCTGCGCCAGATCGGTGGCGCTGGCCAGTGCGAAGCCGACGTCGGCGGCGGCGAGCACGGGGCCGTCGTTGATCCCATCGCCGACCATTGCCACCGCGCCACGGGTTTCTGCGCGGGTCTGCTCGAGGCGTGTGAGCTTATCGGCCGGCAGCAGCTTCGCGTCGACGGGCACGCCGAGCGATTGGCCCAGCCGGGCCGCGGGTCCGGGTTGATCGCCGGTGAGCACTCGGGCGCCGATGCCCATGGCTCGAAGCTGAGCGATCGTGTCGGGGGCTTCCGGCCGCAGCTCTTCCGAAAGGATGAACCGCGCCATCACGCCTTGGTCGCTGGTCAGGTAGACGCAGGGCTGCGGCGCCTCGGCGTCGCGCGATGGCTTGCCGAGCATGCGGGGGCTGCCCACGCGGTATTTGCGGCCTGCGACCGAGCCTTCGACGCCCAGGCCGGGCAGCATTTGGATGTCCGCCGCCGCCGGCAAGGCGACGTGGCGTTGGGCGGCGTGGTCCTCAATGGCTCGCGCAGCCGGGTGCAAGGTTCCCGACTCGATCGCTGCGGCGATGGCCAGGGCGTGGTCTGCGCTTAGGCCGTGCTGCACCACCTCCGCTTCGGTGACGGTCATCCGGGCGGTGGTCAGGGTCCCGGTTTTGTCGAACAGGACCGTTTTGACCGCTGCGGCCCGCTCGAGCGTGGCGCCCGAATCGATCACGACGCCTAGACGCTGCGCACGGGCCAAGGTGTTCCACACCGCCAACGGGGTGGACAGCCCCAGGGCGCAGGGGCAACTGATCAGCAGGACGCTCAGCGCGTCGAACAGGCCGCGTGTGGGCTGGTGGTGAAGGCTGTGGTACCCCCAGACCGCCAGGGCGAGCAGGACGACCGCGGGGACGAACACCGCGGCGACGCGGTCAGCCAGGCGCTGGATCGGCGGCTGGCGCAGGCGGGCCTCCTCCAGTAGCTGATGGAGGCGGGCGATCACCCGGTCCTGACCGATGCTTCGCACGACGATCCGCAGCGACCCGTCGTAGTTGATTGAACCGGCCAGCACGGCGTCGCCGGGCCCCACCTCGCGGGGGCGGGACTCGCCGGTCAAAGTGGACTCGTCGGCGTGGCTGCGGCCTTGGATCACGTGGCCGTCCACGGGGACGGTTTCGCCGGGGCGGACGCGCACCTCGTCCCCGACCGCCAGGGAGTTGGTATCGACCTCGATCGCCTGGCCATCCCGGTAGACCCACGCACGGGCGGGGGGCTGTTCCAGCAGTTCCAAGGCGGATCGACTGACCCGGCGACGCGCGGTGGAATCCAGGTATTGCCCCAGTGTGGTCAGCACCAGGATCATCGCGGCGGTGTCGTAGTACAGCGGGCTCTCCCCGCGGAACGTGCGGGTGGCGCTCAAGGCGTACGCTGCCAGAACTCCGATCAGGATCAGCAGGTTGGCGTCGACGGCCCGCCAGCGTGGGCGGCAGGCGCGGACGCGTTCCAGGGTGTCCGCCGCCAGGGGGGCGCCCAGCGCGAGCACCGCGGCTGTGCCCAGCAGCAGCAACAGGTAGGAGAAGAGCCCGGTGATCGCGGTCATCTGGCCGCTGGGGTCGGTGGACACGGGGAAGGGATAAAGTTCCTGCGAATAGAAGAGGAAGCTGAACGCCATGGTATTCAGCGCCAGAAACAGCCCCAGGCCCAGCCTCAACAGCAGGGTGTTCGCAGGCCCCACGGGCCCCCCGCCCCCGCCCCCGGAGAGATTTTCGGCTGGGGAATCCTCCCTTGTCGGTTGGCTTAGCAGATAGGCGATCCGGCAGCCGTAGCAACAAAACGGCTGTGTTGGGGGCTGGGTGGGTCGGTGCGACGGGTCTGCCCGCCGCGAGGGAGGCAGCGGCAGGCCGCAATGTGCACACGTCGGTGGGAGGGCATCCGTGGGCATCGCCACACCGAGGGCCAGTGGGGGCCGGGGCGGATCAGGGCCGCGGCAAGAGGACGAACCGCACCAGGTAGATCAGTCCGCCGATGAAGAAACCGATCCAGATCAGCACGACGTACCACGGGAACGCGTAGCCCTGGTACGTCAGATATTTGTGGCGCTTGAACATCAGCGGCTCTCCCGGGCGTCGATCTCGTCCTGCAACTGCAGCATGCGGTGTTTGGCGGCCTCGACGTCCTTGAACTGTCCGGCCAGGTAAGCCCAGAACAGCAGGCAGGCAAACCCGCTGGCGACGATGAAGTAGGTCAGCACGGGGATCATCGCGAAACGCAGCGGCTGATCCCCCGCGAAGCTGACGAAGAACTCGATGAGCTTGAACGTGAACGCCAAGCCGGTGATCACGATCATCGCCACGCTGAAGATCCACAGGAACCGGCGGGTGGCCGGGGAGAGTTGGCTCGATGGACGGGCGCTCGGCTCGGTGGCCGGGGCGCTGATTCGATCGGGCTTGTGGTGGGCGATCATGGGCAGGCCTGCGGGGGGTCGGGGATCGATCGGGGTCAGTAACCGTATTCGTCGCTTTCATCGGGTGCGGCTGGTGAGCCGCCGGCGTTCTGTTCACCATAGCCCGCGTCGTAGCCGGTGTCTGGTTCCTCGTAGGGCGGTTGTTGCTGCGGGGCTGTGGGGACTGGGGCGAGGGGGCGTTCGATCTTCGGAGCTGGGTAGGCCCGCTCGATTGTGCCGATATCGAAAACGGTTTCGTGGTGGGATGGGGTCCAGCTTCCCAGCCACTGGACGTAGGCGATCAGGCACAGGCCTTTTTTGTTGGGGGTCAGGCCGTCGGGCTCGAAGAACCAAGGGTAGCTGGGCATGACCGACAGGGGGGCCACATCCGGCGGGTTCCAGAAGTGGGCGACGTGCCAGTCGTTGGATCGCAAGCCGCCTTCGCGCAGCAGGTCGGGGCCGACGCGGCGGGTGCCCCAGAGCGGGGGGTAGTTCAGGGCGTTGTTGAATTCTTCGGGGTAGTGCACGCGTCCGAAGCGGGCCTCGTCGTTGCCCACGGGCCGCACCTGCTGGCTGTGGCAGTGCCAGCAGCCCTCGGCGATGTAGGTCGCCCGGCCCAGCACTAGCGCCTCGGCCAGCGCTTCCTCGTCCGATTTTTTGCCGAAGGCTTTTTGGAACGCCTCGGGGTACTGCTCCCGCAGCTCGGCAAACTCCAAAGGCACGTGGCGCGCCAGTTCCTCGACCGACACCACGTCCAGCTGTATGAATGGCATCAGCGGCACCCAGCCGCTGACCACGAACGCCAGGGCGAAGAACCCCAAGCCCGCCACCAGGAAGATGAAACCGAACCTTTCCATATCAGCCAAGCCTTTCTAAGCGGCACTAATCAAACAGAGCTCCCATTCCATCGAGTTGTTGTTTTCCACACACAGCAGCCTCACCTTCGGTTCGGCCTGCTGTGTGGCACCCCGCGGCACCCCGCTGCATCGTCGCCCGGGTCAGACGGCCGCTGCCGTGGGTTGCTCTTCCTCCAGGACCTCGTACGGGGCGTAATCGGTGTCGACGTGGGCGGCCCTGGCCGCGCGCGCGGTCATCCACAGGTTGACCAGCAGGCAGACGTGGCCGGCGAAGATCACCAGGCCCGTGATCGCCCGCAGCAGCCAGAACGGGTGCATCGTCTGGAGGATCTCTTCCCAGGGGGAGAGGCCGCGCATCATGAAGCCGTGGGCGAGCCCGGCTGCGGTCAGGTCCAGGAACATCACCTCCAGCCCCACCACGATCAGCCAGAACTGCCAGCGGCAGAGCCTCGGGCTCCACCACTGCCGGCCGGTCAGCTTCGGCCACAGGTGCTCCACCATCCCGTATATCCAGAAGGAGAACACCCCGAACATCACCAGGTGCGCGTGGCCGACCACCCAGTCCGTGAAGTGGATGATCTTCTGGAACGTGAGCGTGACCTGGAACGCGCACTGGAGGCAGGTGACGAAGTAGTTCAGCGCGCCCACCCAGAACCACCGGATCGCCAGACTGTCGCGGAGCGCTTCCTCGCGGCCGCGCCAGGTCATGAAGAAGTTGATGATCACCGTGGTGACGACGATCTCCACGGCGATCGTGCTGACGACGGCGCCGTACTGGGCGAACATCGGGATCGGCGACCACAGGAAGTGGTGCACGCCCTGCAGGGGGTAAAAGAACGCCAAGCCCCAAAAGCCCACCAGCGACAGGGCGTGTGACCAGATCGGCTTGCGCAACAGGACCGGCACGAAGAAGTACATCATGCCCCAACCCATCGGCGTGACGTAGAGCCCCACCAGGTCGTGGATGTACAGGCCCAGCATCGGGCCCGCCCCGGTGCCCGCCACGAGGTACTGCGGGAAGAAGTTGCCCATGATGTAGGTCAGCCCCACCCACACCAGGCCGGCGGAGAAATACCAGAGGCTCACGTACATCACTTTCTCGCGGCTGCGGGCGATGGGCGTGAAGAACTGGGCCCCCAGCAACGCCGCGCCCACCACGACGACGGGGTCGAGCCAGACGGGCGTCTCTCCCCACTCCACCGCCTGGGCGTGCCCGAGGTGCAGCCCGACCGCCATTGCTGCGATCACCGCGAGCCAGACGTAAAAGATCAACCAGCCCAGCGCGTTGGAGAGCACCCGCTGGCCCGTGAGCCGGGGCACGCACCAGTACAGCATCGCGGTAAAGCTGTTGACGAGGAAACCGAACGCGACGAGGTTCGTGTGCGCCATGCGGATGCGGCCGGGGGACAGCCATTCCGCTAGGGGGAATCTCCAGTGGTGGATGAACTGCGAGGAGTAGACCAACCCGTCGAACATCGCCAGGGTCAGCCAACCCATCCCGGCGATCAGGTGCCACTTGACCAGCCCGTGGTTGACCAGAGGGCGGGCGGCGGCCTGGGTGTCCCTTGCTGTCGCGGGGGGAGTGGTCATCGCTGTGGTGCTCCTGGGTCGGGGATTTCTCGGGGCGTGTTCATGGCGGGTTTTTTTCAGGGGTGCGGAGCGGTGTTTTGAGGGCTTTGCGGGGGATTTTCCGGGGGTTCCGGGGGCGGGGAGGGCGTAGTCCGCAAGGAAAGGACGTAGGCCACCAGGTCCCAGCTGTTGCTCTGGGCCAGTTCCCGACGCTGCGGCTCGTCCATCGCGTTGAAAACGTCCGCCCCGCTCTCGGGGAACCCTTGGACGACCGGGGCCAGCTGTTCTGCCTCGCCCGGGGGCAGGTCTGCGACTTGAGCGGCGAAGGTCTGCTGGTTTACGGCCGCCAGCGTCGTCCCGCCGTAGGAGGGCATGATGCTGCGCAGCCCGGTGTGGAAGGTGCGGTAGATGTCCTCGGGGTCGTCGCCGCCTTTAAGCCGGCCCCGGGTGAAGTTGAACGGCTTTTGCGGGTTGCCCCAGGCGTCGATGTATTCGGTTTGGGTGGCTGCGGTGCCGGCCCCGTCGATGCCGTGGCATTTCCAACACTGCATGGCCACGAAGACCACCCGGCCGCGGAGGATCCGCTGGGGGTCGTCCAGGTCCGCCGGGGGTTCGGGGACGAACACCTTTTTCCTTTGCGATTGTTCCTCTTCCCAGCGGGGGTAGAAGGTCTTGATGTACTCGATCACGGCCAGTTTGTCGCGTTCGGACATCAGCGGGAACGCGGGCATGCTGACGCGTGCCAGCCCGCGGGTGATGGTGCGGTGCAGGTCGGCCTCCAGGGGCAGGCTGCTCGAGTCGGTGGAGCGGAACTTGAAGATGCCCTTGGTGAAATCGCGAGGTTTGGTTAGCAGGCGTGGGGCGGCTGGGCCCTGGCCGTCGCCGTTTGCACCGTGGCAGCCGATGCAGTAGTTGGAGTAGACGCGCCGGCCGCGATCGATCAGGCTGGCCCGCTGGTTGTACTGCAGGTACTCGCCGAGGTCCGGCACGCGCGGCAGGGGTTCGGCCCGAGGCGCAGCGCCTGCTTCGGCGTCCCCGTCCGGAGTGGGCTCCGCTCCCACCACGAACAGAAGCGCCACGGCCAGCAGCATGGTCAACCACACGGGCTGCCAGCGAGCGGACACGATGGCGGAAAACCAAGTGGGGGGATCGGTCTGCACGCGCGGCTGGTTCTGCATGTCGGGCCCTCGGATTGGGGCGGTTGGCGGTGCAGGGCTGGGCTGGTTTGCGAGCGCGGTGGGACGAGTTCCTTGACCACGACTCTCCATTAGGTTACCAGCGGACGCTGGTATCTGCCCCACGAGTCGACCAGCAGCATCGTCCAGGCGAACACCAGGTGCGTCAGCGCCGCCACCCAGATCGGGACCTCTCGCACGATCCAGTTGCCGCCGAACAACAGCGGCTGCAACCAGCTCAGCAGGAGGTAGAAGTTCACTACCCACAAGCCCAGCCCGATCAGCGATCCGACCAGGAACCGTGTGCGGTGTGTGGCCGCGTCAAAAAACGCGCTGATGGTCAAGTGGAAGTGGATCCCGTAAATCGCCCCCGTTGTCAGATAAAGCACGCAGCCGACGAAGAGGACCGCGCCTTCTTCGGTGCTCAAGGCGCGTTCGCCCATCGGAAAGGTCAGGTAGACTTGGATCAGCCGCAGGGGGTTTTGGCCGACCAGGAGCGAGCCGACGATGTTGAACATCAGGCTGACCGTGGCGCCGATCATGCCCAGCACCATGCCGACGAGCACGTGCCAGAGCAGGTAATAGCCTTGGGGGGGCCACTGGGCTTTCGGTCTGCCGGGGGCTTCTTCGCCGCGCAGTTTTTCGATCGCGTCCAGGTGCTCTCGGATCAGCCGTGCTCGCTCTTGAGCATCCATGGCATGTCCCCTGGCGGTCGACCGAACGGGGCCCGGTCCGGTGGGCGATCGATCAAAGTAGCAAAATAGCTTTTAACTGGGCCGCGATGGGGCTGTCAAGTTAGCCATGCGATTGACCGGAGTCCGGCGGGGCGATACGTATGGCCTGCGTTGACTTGATCCGCGGGTGTGAGAGGGCCGATGTAGCAGATGTGGCGTCTGGGTATCAACGGCGTGAATGATCGCCCACGGTCTCTCGCCGGGCCGTCGTCTCCGGTCGGCCGTCGCGGCCGCCTTTGGGGCAGTTGAACTGCGAGCCATGAACAACCGACAGGGATCGACCGGGGGGTTCGCGGTCATCTGCGACCGTCGAGGGGCGGTGACGCGGGTGATCCGGGACGACTTGGGCGTCACCGGCGCGGGCACGGTCGGCGGGGGCTTTGCCGCGATCGTGGGCCTGGCCAGCGCCGAGGAGGCCGTTAGGTTCATCGATACCCTCGTGGCGCGCGGGGCTGTTTTCGATTGGCAGCTGAACGCTGCGGTGGGGGGGCGGGCGGTGCCGCTGGATCTCATAGGGGCGGCCACCGCCGACTGCTTGTTGATTATCGGGGCCACCTCACGGGAAGCCGCACAGGGCGATGGCCTGGCCCGGCTCAACCACGATTTGACCGCCGCGCAGCGGGAGCTGGTAAGAAAAAACGCTGAGCTGCAGCGTACCAACGCCGAGCTTCAAGAAACCCGCGTCGCTTTGGAGGCTCATCGCGCCGAGTTGCTCGAAGCCAACGCCCGGCTCGAGGCGCTAGCGACCCGAGACAGTCTGACGGGGGTGATGAACCGCCGTGCGTTTCAGGAACGCCTCGGGGGCGAGTTCCGCCGGGCAGCCCGATACTACCTGCCGCTGTCGCTGATGATGTTGGACATCGATGATTTCAAGCCATACAACGACGCCTTCGGTCACCCCGCTGGGGACGAGGCCCTTCGAGCCGTGGCCCAGGTGCTGATCAAACAGACTCGTGACACGGATTGTGTGGCCCGGTACGGCGGAGAGGAATTCGCCGTGATCCTGACCAACACCGAGCTGGCCGATGCGGCGTCGGTGGCCGAACGGCTTCGCCGCTCGGTGCAGGCCGTGCCTTGGCCCAGGCGTCCGATCACCATCGGCATCGGGGTGGCGGCTTTCGAGCCGGGTATGGCCGGTGCTTCCTACCTGGTTTCGCTGGCCGACCAAGCCCTCTACGCGGCCAAGCAATCCAGTCGAAACCGGGTGAGCGTGGCCCCGATTTGATGCTATCCCGAACGCTGCTTTGGGCTGCCGCTGAAAGCGTTCTGGTGGGTCATCGGGACAGCAGCAGCACGATCAACTGCGCCGACAACACCCGCAAGATCATGGTGATCGGGTAGACGGTCGCGTAGGCCATGGCGGGTCCTTCCGAGCCCGTGAGCGTGTGGGCGAACGCCAGGGCGGGCGGGTCCGTCATGCCGCCGGCGAGCAGGCCGCACACGCTCAGGTAGTTCAGGTTGAGGAGCAGTCGTGCCACCAGGGCGATGGTCAGGAGTGGGGCCAGCGTGATCCCCGCGGCCAGCCCGGCCCAGTACAGTCCGTCGCCCTCCCGCAGGGTGGTGATAAAGTGGTCGCCGGCGCCCAGCCCGACCGAGGCCAGGAATAGCGCGATCCCCAGCTCGCGCAACATGAAGTTTGCCGACAGGGGCATGTACCACACCAACGGGCCGATCCGCGTGATTCGGCTGAGCGCGATCGCCACCAGCAGCGGCCCGCCAGCCAGGCCTAGCTTGATCGGCCCCGGCAGGACCGGCAAGGAGATCGGCCAGCTCCCCACGATCACCCCCAGCACGATCCCCAGGAACAGAGGCACGATCTGGGGGTGGTCCAACTGTTGGGCGGAATCCCCCAATTCTTGCGCGACCCCGCCCAGCCCGTCGGCTTCTCCCACGGCCAACACGGTGTCGCCGAATTGCAGCCGGAAGCCTGGCGTGGCGGTCATCTCGATCCCGGCCCGGCTGACCCGGGTGATCCGCACCCCGAATCGGTCGGGCAGGCTCAACTCCGCCAGCGTCTTGCCCACCGCCGCCTTCCGTGAGACGATCACCCGCCTGGTCGCGATCCCGCTCCGCAGGGTCCGCAAATCGATGGAGCATTCCCGCCCGACGATCACCCGCAGCTGGTCGAGTTGGTGGCGGGGGCCCACCGCCAGGACCACGTTCCCGAGGCTCAACCGGGTCTCGGGTCGAGCCACCTCCGGCGTGTCGTCCTTGAGGATGCGTGAGAAGACGATCCCGCTTTCGGCGCCGCCGGGTAAGGGGACGTCCTTCAGGGCCACCCCGGCGAGGTTGGGGTTGGTCACGATGAGGTTGGCGTGACAGACCCGCGGGGTCTCTCCCTCGGATTCCTTTTGATACGCTGCGGTTTCGGCCGCAACATCGACCCGGAAAACCACACGGGTCAAGAGCATGACCAGGATGATTCCGAGCACCCCGAACGGGTACGCCACGGCGTACCCCAAGCCCGGCAGGTTCTCGATCGCCTCGTGGGCGGCCGGGTCGTGTGCGGTCAGGTCGTTGAGCACCTGCTGTGCTGCGCCGAGGCTGGGGGTGTTGGTCGTGGCCCCGGACATCATCCCCACCGCGACCGGCAGCTCCACGCCCGCCAACCACCAAGTCAACACCGTCAGCGCCACGCCCAGCAGCACGATGCCGCCGGCCATCAGGTTCAGCGGCAACCCCTCGCGCCGCAGAGACGCGAGAAACCCCGGCCCCACCTGCAGCC
>JAJUHR010000357.1 GCA_029267795.1 Planctomycetota bacterium | reverse complement strand
GATGCGGTTGCCCAGCGTGCCATCGATTTTGTTGGTCCCCGCCCGCTTCTTTCCGTCATAGGTGATAGCTCCGGTCAGGCCTGTGCCCGTCATGCCGTAGCCCACCGAGGTGCCCACTTTTCCGAATTCTCCGCTTCCGGTGTACCGGGTCGCCGGGGTTACATTGGACACCGGCCCGGTCAGCTTCACCAAGCCCAGGTCGTAGCCATTGAGCAGGTTATTCGGGTTCCACTTGGGGTGATACACCCAGTCCGCTGCGGTATAGGTGTTCCCCCCAACAGTGAACTGCAGCGACGTGGCGATGTCGACGCAGTGAGCAGCGGTCAGAACCACGTCGGCGCCGATCAAAGTGCCGGAGCACAGAAAGCCGCCTTCGAGGGAATCGAAGGCGATCTGCCCTACGTTGGCAAACTGAGCGTGGCTGGCCCTGGACAGGTAGGAGGAGTCGCTTCGGTCGTGCCGGATCGTCCCCGCCCGGGCGTGATGTGCCGCCAAGCCAAGAGTCCCCGCCACGGCCAGGCCCAGCCCCAACCCCTTGATGCGCGTCCCCATTGAGATTCCCCTTGATCTGTTTGCTGTGATGGAGTCCACCTGCTCACCGCTACACGCGGCGTAACGTTGGTCCCCGCATGGGTTGACAGAGGCTCAATAACACGCCCTTCCCCGTAGCATGAACACGCTTGATACGGCCACATATAGCAGGGCGACCCCTTCGGTCAGACGTGGTTGAGCAGAAAGCACCGGAGGTGAGGTTTGGCAGGCCCTCTCGGATCGCGTTCCTGCTAATGCAAGAGTAAACCCGTCTGTATGTGCTGTCAATCATTTCTCCGTGGGATCGGAGTTGGTTTAATCGGAATAAACAGCCTGTCTGTCCAGCCCCCATCTTCCGAGAGGGTTCCCAAGGGCGCCGCTACCATCTTTGCCGCGGGCCTTCGGCAAGGCGTGTGATCGCCACAAGTACTTGAAATGAAAGTCCTTGATGGAGGTCAGTGCAGACTTACAGCGCGATGAGAATCGGCGCGCCTTCTGCCTTCCCGACATACCTAGGGATGAACCAGGCAGCCCTCGCATGGCTGAGGGTTCTGGAAAGACTCGAAAACCCTCGCCTCGGGCGGGCCTTGCACCTCGAGAAACCCGACCGCCCCTTTCTCCACGCGGAAGATCGCGTGGTCGACTAGGGTGTAGGTGCCAGGCACCTCTAGTCGGAACTCCACCACGGTGGCGCCCCCCGCTGGGACGAGCGTGGTCTGGATGCTCCGAGCTGGGGCGCTGACTAGGTCCGCTTCGCGATACACCCGGTCGAAGACTTCGCCGATCACGTGAAAGGACGATGTGAGATTCGGTCCAGCGTTGCCAAAAAAGATCCGCACGGTTTCCCCGGTCTGGGCGCGCAGCGAGTTTTCGCCGATCAGCGACCCCACCCGGCCGTTGAAGACCACGTGGCTGGGATGCTCCATAAGCCCCAGCTCGTGCGAATAGGGGTAGATCGTTTCGTCCCCGGTCTTGGGCTCGGCGGCGTAAAAGTCGCCTTGCATCACGTAAAACTCTTTGTCCGCCGGCGGCAATCCCCCTTCCGGTTCCACGAGGATCAGGCCGTACATCCCGTTGGCGATGTGGTCCATCACCGGAGGTGCAGCACAGTGGTAAACGAACAGCCCGGGGTGCAGCAGCTTGAACCGCGCCTGGCGCAGATCGCCCCGAACGCCCGTGGTAACGGTGGCGCCGCCCCCCGGGCCCGTGACCGCGTGGAAGTCCACGTTGTGCGGCATGCCGCTCTCATCGCTGTTGGTCATGTGCAATTCGAGCGTGTCCCCGACTCGGGTACGGATGAAGGGGCCCGGGACGTGGCCGTTGAAGGTCCAGAACTTGTACTCGACGCCGGGGGCCAATTCCCGCACGGCCGCCGACGAATCCAAGTGGACGACGACCGTGGCAGGGGTCGATCGCGTGATCGGCGGGGGGACCTGCGGCGCGAAGGTCAGCACCGCCTTCTCACGGACCTCAGCGGCGGGCGCCTCCGCCCATGCCGTCGGGGTCATATAGGTGCCGCACAACCCCAGCCCAGCCGCAGACATCCACAATTTCACCCCGATCAACCCACGGATAGCGCCCATAAGAGCAAGCCCCCTCTTTGCCTTACCAATCATGTCAACTTTCCTTCTTGCCCAAGACGGACAAAAGGGTGCCCGACTACTTCTTCGTGATTTCGAATGTAAATCCGATCTGCTTGGATTCCCCCGCCGTCAGGGTGACCGCTTCGCTGCGTGTGCCCAGGGTCTCGTGCCAAGCCTCGATCACGTAGTCCCCGGGAGGCAAGCCGCTGATCGAGAACTTCCCGTCCTCGCTCGTGACCGCGTGGAAGGGGTGGTCGAACACCCAGCAGAACGTGGTCATCCACGGGTGCACATCGCACTTGATAGGGAACCCGGGCTCGGCTCGCCGGAACACCAGCG
>JAJUHR010000312.1 GCA_029267795.1 Planctomycetota bacterium | reverse complement strand
GGGGGCGTGCGGTCGGCGAGTGTGATGCTGTCGATGCCGGAGCGTCAGGGTTTTGGGGCGACGCACGTGAGGCCCAGCGCGTCGGTGAATGTGGTGATGGAGGGCCAGAAGCGGGTGGAGAAGCGTCTGGTGGAGGCGATCGCGGGGCTGGTCAGCGGGGCGGTGGCGGAGATGACGCCGCAGGACGTGGTGGTCGTCGACGCCAATCGGGGCCAGCAGTTCACGGTGAGGGACGCGGAGGAGGTGGTGCCGGAGGAGGCGTTCGAGCTGGTGCACCAGCTGGAGCAGCGGTACCGGGAGAAGATCGGGGAGGTGCTGGGGTACATCCCGGGGGTGATCGTGGCGGTGAACGTGCGGGTGGACCCGGTGGTGAGCCGACAGGTGGAGGAGTTCAGCTACGAGCCGACCGAGCCGCTGCGGAGCGAGTTCACGCGGGAGACGGAGCGGACGGAGAGGTCGGACGCGGGCGAGGCGGGGGTCCGGCCGAACACGGGCCTGGAGATCGCGGGGTCCAGCGGCGTGGGCAGCTCGGAGAAGACCGCGGAGACGCGGAACGAGTACAACGAGAAGAATCTAACTCGCAGGAGCAACACGAAAGAGATCGGGCACACCACCAAGCGGATCAACGTGACGATCAACGTGCCCCGGAGATACTTCGTGGGGGTGTACCGGCAGGGCAAGCCGGCGGACGCGCCCGAACCGGACGACGCGGCTTTGAAGGAGATCGTGGACGGGCAGCTGGCGCAGATTCAGGCCCAGGTGCAGCCCTTGATCAGCACCGACGTCGAGGAGGGGGTGGTGCGGGCGCACATGATCCCGGACCGGGAGCAGTTGCTGGCGGCAGTGGGGCTGGTGACGGCGGAGGCGCCGCCCGGGGGGCTGGAGCTGGTGTTCGGGACGCGGTGGGCCAAGCCGGTGGGGCTGGGGCTGCTGGCGGTGCTGAGCCTGGCGATCATGTTCGGGATGGTGCGCAAGGCGACACAGCAGCCGGAGATGCCCAGCGTGGAGGAGTTGGCGGGGATCCCGCCGAAGCTGCCGGCGGAGGACGACTTGGTTGGCGAGGCGGAGGAGACGGACGCGGGGCTGGCGGGTTTGGAGCTGGACGAGGAGGAGGTGCGGATCCGCAAGGTGGCCGAGCAGATCGGCGCGATGGTCAAGAGCAAACCCATGGAGGCCGGTCAGCTGTTCAACCGGTGGGTGAATGAAGGGCCGTGATCGGTGGTCCCGCGAGGCGTGAGGTGCGGCATGCTGGGATTCGAGATCAAGAAGAACATCGACCCGAACCAGGAGCTGAAGGGGATCCAAAAGGCGGCGATCCTGCTGCTGGCGTTGGACCAGGAAGCGGCGGCGCTGCTGCTGAAGCAATTGGATAACAAGCCGATCGAAACGGTGACGCGGGAGCTGGCGAGCCTGGGGAACGTGCCCCCCGCCGTGCGGGACAAGGTGCTGCAGGAGTTTTACGACATGGCGCTGGCGCAGAACTGGGTCCGCGAAGGCGGGCTGGACTACGCCAAGGCGCTGCTGCTGCAAAGCCTGGACCCGAAGGACGCCGACCGGATCATGCAGCAGATCAGCCAGCACGTGCGGCGGACGCCGTTCGCGTTCCTGCAACGGGCCGAGGCGCAGAACCTGCTGACGTTTATCCAAGACGAGCACCCGCAGACGATCGCGCTGATCGTCAGCCACATGCCGAACCACAAGGCGGCGGAGATCCTCTCCGGGCTGCCGGGGCCGAAACAGGTCGAGGTGGTCAAGCGCATCGCGAACATGGAGCAGACGAACCCGGAGGTGATCGTGGAGGTCGAGCGCGGGCTGGAGGCGCGGATCTCGGCCTTGCTGACCCAGCCGTTGGAGAAGATCGGGGGGGTGGAGACGGTGGCGGAGATGCTCAACCTCACGGATCGGACCACCGAGAAGGGGATCATGGAGGGGCTGGAGGCGGAAGACCCGGACTTGGTCGAGCAGATCCGACGGTTGATGTTCGTGTTCGAAGACATCCTGATGGTGGACGACCGGGGGATCCAGACGGTGCTGAAGGAGATCGACAACGACGAGCTGGCTCTGGCGCTGAAGACCGCCAGCGACAAGCTCAAGGAGAAGATCTTCAAGAACATGTCGGAGCGGGCGCAGCAGTTGATCAAGGAGGACATGGAGTACATGGGGCCGGTGCGGGTTTCGGACGTCGAGGCGGCACAGCAGCGGATCGTGGACGTGGTGCGTCGTCTGGTGGACGCTGGGGAGATCTTCATCGCCGGGCGAGGCGAGGACGTGCTGGTGTGAGCCGGCCTTTCGCCAGGGGAGCGGTCCCGGGGGCGCGTGGGCGCCGGCGGGCGGGGGGAGCGCATCCGGCAGGAAGGCTTTGAGCCATGCCGATCGTCAAGAAGCAGGAGGCCCAGGCCCTCCTCCAAGGGGCGATCGTTTTCGACCTGGGGGATGTGCGGCGTCAGGCGCAGCAGATCTGTGCCGCGGCTGAGCAACGGGCGCGCGAGATCGTCGCCGCGGCGGAACAGGCCGCGGCGAAGGTGGAGCAGGACGCGCTGGCTGCGCGGGTCGAGGGGTTGGAGCAAGGCAAGGCGGAGGGCATCCGGCGGGGGCTTGAGGAAGGCCGCGAGACCGGCCGGCAGGAGGCCTTGCAGCAGGCGCACGAGCATTTCAAGCAGGTCGAGCGAAGCTGGGTCGAGGCGGTCCAGACGTGGGAGGCTCAGCGGCAGCGCCTCGAGCGCGAGGCTCAGCACGCGGTCTTGGACTTAGCCTTGATGCTGGCGGAGAAGGTCATCAAGCGGGCGATCCAGGTGGATCGAAACATCGTGATCGAGCAGCTGGCCGCGGTGCTCGCGCACGTGTTGCGCCCCACGGACGTGATCGTGCGCGTCTCTCCGGATGACCGACCGACGCTCGAAAAGGCGATGCCCGAGTTGCTGCAGCGGTTCACGCAGGTCAAGAGCGTTCAACTGGTGGATGACCCAGCCGTTATACGTGGGGGGTGCGTGGTGGGATACGGGCAGGGGGAGATCGACGCGACGATC
>JAJUHR010000391.1 GCA_029267795.1 Planctomycetota bacterium | reverse complement strand
CCGAGGCTGCGATTCGCACGCTGACCGAACAGCGGGTTGCGGAGGCGATCGTGCAGGCGATCAAGGCCGCGGAGAAGCGCTCGAAGGAGCTGGGCGCGTAGGATCGGCACCCGGGGGCTGCTGCGCAGACGCGTGTGGCGAAGGCTGTGCGGCGGGGAGGGGGGCGGCTGGGTTTCCGAGCGTCAATCGAATGTTCCCGACTCTGCGTGACATGTTGGAGGCGTTGGATCGCGAAGGGGAGTTGCACCGGGTCAAGGCCCGGGTGTCGCCGATCCTGGAGGTCAGCCGGATCGCCGACGTCGTGAGCAAGAGCCCCGCGCCGCGTGTCAGCGAGCACGCCCGGGTTTTCGATCCGCGTTTCGCCCATTTGGGCGGCAAGGCGCTGCTGTTCGAGGACGTCGAGGGCGCGGCGTTTCCGCTGGCGATCAACACGTTCGGCAGTTACCGCAGGATGGAGCTAGCGCTGGGGTGCGTCGACCGCGGCTTCGAGGGCTTGGCGGAGGACTTGGCAAAGCTGCTGAAGCCGCAGGTGCCCGCGGGCTTGGTGGAGAAGCTGAAGAAGATCCCCGAGCTGGCGAGGCTCGCGTCGTACCCGCCGAGGGTCGTGCGGGCCGGCGTCTGTCAGCAGGTGGTCAAGCAGGGCGGTCAGGTCAACCTGTTGGAGCTACCGATCATTAAGTGCTGGCCGGACGACGGCGAGCCGCGGAAGTTTGGGTACCCGGTCGACGGGCCGCCGGCGGGCCAGGGGCGGTACATCACGTTTGCGGGGGTGCACACGGTGCACCCGCAGACCGGCGATCGCAACGTGGGCATGTATCGGGTGCAGGTGATCGACGCGGGGCGGACCGCGATGCACTGGCATGTGCATCACGACGGGGCGCGCCATTGGCGGGCGTGGAAGAAGACCGGTAGGCCGATGCCCGTGGCCCTGGTGCTCGGGGGCGAGTCCGTGCTGCCTTACGCCGCGACGGCCCCGATGCCGCCGGGCGTGTCCGAGCTGTTGCTGGCCGGGTTTTTGAATGGCGGGGGGATCGAGCTGGTGCCGTGCAAGACGGTGGACCTGCAGGTGCCGGCGAACGCGGAGTTCGTGATCGAGGGGTACGTGTCCACGGAGTGCGGGCCGATCGGGTATGACCCGCGCGTGGTGGGGCGGGACGGCCGGGCGGAGCCGCTGGGCCCCGGGGCGGCGTTCGAAGGGCCCTTCGGTGACCACACGGGGTTCTACTCGCTGCCGGACCGGTACCCGATTTTTAGTGTGACGGCGATCACGCACCGGCGCGACCCGATCTATCCCACGACGATCGTCGGCCCGCCGCCGCAGGAGGATTATTACCTCGGCAAGGCGACCGAGCGCCTGTTCCTGCCGCTGCTGCGGGTGCTGGTCCCGGACCTCATCGACTACCACCTGCCGATGTTCGGTTGCTTCCACAACTGCGCGTTCGTGAAGATCCGCAAGGAGTACCCGCTGCAGGCCCGGCGGGTGATGCACGCGATCTGGGGCGCGGGGCAAATGGCGTGGACCAAGGTGATCGTGGTCGTGGACGAGGACGTGGACGTGCACGACGAGGACCAGGTACTGTTTCACCTGTGCGCCAACTGCGACCCGGGGCGCGACGTGGAGGTGGTGCACGGGCCGGTGGACATCCTGGACCACGCGGCGCCGCGGCTGGGGGCGGGCCACAAGATCGGTTTCGACGCCACGGCGAAAATCCCGGGCGAAGAGGTGGGCGGCCACCCGGTGCGCGACTGGCCGCGGTATCTTAAGATGGACCCGCAGATCGTCCGACTCGTGGAGGGGCGCTGGAAAGAATACGGCTTCTGACGCTCGGACGCGGTCCGCCAAGGAAATGCGACGAACTCGGAAACCTCGGAAACCCCCGTGGAGACGCCCCTGGAAATGACTCCCGAAAAGATCCCGAAAGGGCCCGATCCTGTCCGAGGCGCGCTGCGCTTACGTGACCTGAAGTGGTTGACCGAGCAAGTGCAGGCGTGGCGCGCGGAGGGGCTGATCGATGGGGGTCAGGCTGGCGCGATCCTGAGCCGATACGAGACCGCTGAGCAGATCGCCGACCGGCGCCGGCATCGCAGCTTCGTGGCGCTGTGCGGGCTGGCGGTGCTGATGTGCGGGGCGGGCGTGCTGCTGCTGATCTCGTACAACTGGGAGGACATGTCCCGGGTGGTGAAGGTGGGGCTGATCTTCT
>JAJUHR010000388.1 GCA_029267795.1 Planctomycetota bacterium | reverse complement strand
TTCTTCGTTGTCGAGGGGGTCAGGGACGCCTCGCGGGCGCTGGACGCTGGGTTGCGGCCGATCGAGGTCTACTTGTGCCCAGAGCTGAATCCGGGTGCCGCCGCTGCGGACATCGATCGGGTCCTTGCGAAAGCGGGCTTGGCCAAGCAGTTCACCGTAACCGCGGCTTTGATGAAGAAAATGGCCTACCGGCAGGACCCGCAGGGGTTGCTCGTGGTGTTGGAGCAGCCGAGTTGGCCACTGGCTCGGGCGTTGGAGGACGTGCAGGCGGGCGGGGCCCCCGCGGCGTCCGACGAGCTTTGGCTGGTCGCAGCCGGGACGCAGAAGCCGGGCAACCTCGGGGCGATGGCGCGGTGCGCCGAGGCCACCGGGTGCGTCGGCGTGTTGGTGGCCGACCCCGTGGTCGATCCCTTCAACCCCAACGCGATCCGCGCCAGCACCGGGGCGGTCTTCCGCCTGCCCGTGGTCAGCGCCACCAAAGAATCGATCGTGTCGTTCCTGGACCGGCGCGGGGTCCAACTGTACGTGGGGTCGCCCGGCTCACCGCTGTGCTACACCGATGCGGGTTTCGTCGGACCGACCGCGTTCGTGATCGGGCCGGAGGACAGCGGGTTGGAGCTGTGGTGGTTGGAGATCGCTGCGCGGTGGGCAGACCGTGGCCGAGGTGGGGTGGTATCGATCCCGATCCTGGGCCGGGCGGTGGACTCGCTGAACGCTTCGGTGGCGGCGGCGGTGTTGCTGTACGAGGCGGTTCGCCAGCGGTGCGCCCACGTTGCTCGCCCAGCCGAACCGGATCGGATGGTATGATGCGACGCGCTTGGCGGCCGTACACAGGTGATGCGGCGGCGATGCGGTGACGCGGGCCTCGTGCGGACGACGCGCTGATGCGAGTATTCATGTTGGGCTGGGAATTCCCGCCGCACATCAGCGGGGGCTTGGGCACCGCGTGCTTGGGCTTGACCCGCGCCCTAAGCCGCCGGGGTGTTCAGGTGATCTTCGTGCTGCCGCGTGCGATAGAGGGCCGTTCCCCGGAGCACCTGCAGCTGCTGGCCCCCCGGTCGTTGGACCTGTTCGCCGCACAGCGTGAGGAGCAGACGGCGGAGAATCGGGTTGAGCATCAGCCCCCCGACGCTCAGCAAAACGCCTTGGCCAACGTGCGGTTCCGGCACGCCCCGGCCAGGTTGTACAGCTCCTATCAATCGTCCGCGGGTCGGTTGGGTGGGCAGCCCGTGGGCGGGTCTAGCTGGGTGGGCGCGTCGCGGGGGGTCGCGGGACTACCGGGTTGGCGCGGGGAGGCGGTCGGGTACGAAGGCGACCTGATCCAGCAGGTCAAGCGGTACGCGGAGTTATGCCTGGAGCTGTCGCGCCGAGAGCGGTTCGATGTGATCCACGCGCACGATTGGATGACGTTCCCCGCGGCCCTGGCGGTGGCGGGCGCTAGCGGCAAGCCGCTGGTGGTCCACGTGCACTCGACCGAGTTTGACCGCTCGGGCAGGAGCGGGAACCCAGCGGTGTACGAGATCGAGCGGCGGGGTTTGCATGGGGCGGCGCGGGTGATCGCCGTCAGTCACCTGACCCGGATGGCGCTGCAGCGTCATTACCACCTGCCGCGGTCCAAGATCGCGGTGGTCTACAACGGGATCGAGCGGGCCCCCGGCTCGGGGCGGATGCTTCCACGGGCTTCGCTTCGGCGGGGCGACAAGGTGGTGCTTTTCCTGGGCCGGGTCACCATGCAGAAGGGGCCGGAGTATTTCGTGGAGGCTGCGGGCAAGGTTTTGGAGAAGATCGACAACGTCAAGTTCGTGGTGGCCGGTTCGGGCGACAAGATCGTGGAGGTGATCGAGCTGGCGGCCCAACGGGGCATCGGGCACCGGGTCCTGTTCACGGGGTTTCTGCGCGGCGCCGATGTGGAACGCGTGTTCCGCATGGCGGACGTGTACGTGATGCCCAGCGTCAGCGAGCCGTTCGGGATCGCGTCGCTCGAGGCGATCAGCCACGACGTGCCCGTGATCCTGTCCAAAACGTCGGGGGTCTCGGAGGTGCTCACCCATGCCCTGAAGGTGGATTTTTGGGACACGCAGGACATGGCGGACAAGATCGTCGCCGTGCTCAAGCATCCCCCGCTGGGTCGAACGCTCCGCGAGCAGGCGGACATCGAGGTGCGCCGACTAACCTGGGACGACGCAGCGGCCCGATGCTGCCGAGTTTATGAGCAGGTGGCGGCGATGGTGCC
>JAJUHR010000153.1 GCA_029267795.1 Planctomycetota bacterium | reverse complement strand
GACCAGTAGTGGCGCAGGTCGGTGATCATCTTTTTGAACCTGTCGAACTCGATCGGTTTGATCACGTAGCTGTTGACGGAGTTGGCGTACGCTTTGGTCCGGTCGGCGTCGCTGTCGGACGTGGTCAAGATCACCACCGGGATGGTCCGCAGTGCCTGGTTTTGCTTGAGCTGGTTCAGCACCTCGTGGCCGTCGACTTTGGGCAGCTTTAAATCCAACAGGATCACATCGGGGCGAACGGCGTCGGAGGACCTTTCGATGCGTTGAAGATAATTCAGGGCTTCGACACCGTCGGAGACGTGGGTCAGGGTATTGCTCGGCCCGCGCTCTTGGAAAGCCAGGCAGATCAAATCGGCGTGGTAAGGGTCGTCCTCAATGAGCAAGAAGTGGGTCGGCTTGAGGCCGTCGGGATTCATGCGGAGCTCCGGTGCATTATTGTAGTCATCCACCTCGCACCGGAGCTTCAAGCGGTGTGGGAATGGGCGGGTTTCGGGGCGCCGATCCCTGTGTGTGGGATTGAAGGCTCCGGGCTTGGGGCCTGAGCCACCGGCTTGGGGCTGACGCCCGGTGCCACGGCGGCATATTCCCCGGGTTCTTCCGGTGACCGCTTGATGGGGAATGAGACCCAGAACTTGGCGCCCTGTCCGACTTCGGATTCGACCCAGGCTCGCCCGCCGTTGACTTCTGCCACCCGCGCCACGATCGCGAGGCCTACGCCGTTGCCCTCGGTGTCCTTGTCCAGTCGCTGGAACAGGCCGAAGATCTTTTCGTGGTACTGGCGCGGGATGCCGGGCCCGTTGTCGGCGACGAAGAAGCGGATCTCTTTGTCGTTGGCTTCTCCGCCCACGGTGATCGTCGGGTTGGGGCTGGTGCAGCCGTATTTGATCGCGTTGGTCAGCAGGTTCTGGAACACCTGTCGGATCTGGGTCCGGTCCAAGAGGATCGGAGGCAGGTCGTCCTGGATGTGTATGGTGGCTGCCTTTTCGGCGACCTGAGGCTGCAATTCCGCCACGATCGACGCCACGGCTTCGTGGACGTCCACGACTACCGGTTCGTCCTTCATGCGGCCGATGCGGCTGATCTCCAGCAGGTCGTCGAGGATTGTTTTCATCTGGTGGGCGGCGTTGGTCATGTTCTGGATGAATTGTTCGAGCCTGTCGCTGCGCCCTGCGGCGACGTCATCCTTGAGATAGCTGAGGTAGCCCAAGAACGTGACCAGGGGGGCTTTGAGGTCGTGCGAGACCGTGTAGACGTAGCCTTCCAGCTCGCGGTTGATGGCCTTGAGGCGTGAAGCGTAGAGCCGCAGCTCCATTTCGGCGCGTTTGCGCTCGGTGATATCCACGATGGCGGCCAGGACGTGGACGCCGTCGTCCATCTCGATGGGGTTCAGGCCGATCTCCACGGGGAACTCGCGCCCGTCCTTGCGGAGGCCGAAGAGGTCGCGTCCCTTGCCCATGGGCCGTGCCTGGGGGGCGGCGAGGAACTGGTTGCGGTAGGTCGGGTGCTGCCCGCGGTAGCGTGGGGGGACCAGGACCTCGATGGATTGGCCGATCAACTCTTCGCGGTTGTAGCCGAAGGCGCGTTCGAGCTCGGCGTTGACCAGCTCGATCTGGCCGGAGCGGTCGACCATGACCATGGCGTTGGGGGCCGACTCGACGATCCGACGTATCCGTTCCTCGGTCCGTGTGAGGTCGGTGATATCGAGACAAGACCCGATATACCCGGCGAACTCGCCCGATTCGGTGAACCTGGGCGTTCCTTGACCGAGGATGCTGCGGTACACGCCGTCGCGTCTGCGGAGGCGGTATTCCAAGCGAAACGGCACGCGCGCATCGAGCGCCGCGTTGATGGCTTTCGAGCCCCGATCCACGTCTTCGGGGTGTACGCCGTCCAGCCAACCGGTGCCGAGTTCCTGTTCCATCGTCCGCCCGGTGAACTCGAGCCAACGCTTGTTGAACCAGGTTCGCTGGCCGTGCACGTCTGAAACCCAGATCATCACGGGGGCCGCATCGGCCATGGATCGGAAGCGCTCTTCGGTTTCCTTCAGCGCCTCCCTGGTCTGTCTGTGGTCGGTGATATCCTGGATGGAGCCGGCCATACGCCGGGGGCGTCCGGATGCATCCCGCAGGACGTTGCCATGGGTGCGGACGCGCCGATACGTGCCATGCTTGCTGCGGAGGCGGAGCTCGATGTCGAGCGGCTGGCCGGTTTCGAGGTGGTTGCGGATTGCAGCGAAGGTGCGGTCGGCGTCGTCGGGGTGCAACAGGTCACGGAACTTGCTTAGGCTCGGCTCGATCTCGCCGGGCTCGTAACCGAGGATTTCGTAGAACCGCGGGGACCACCACAGCTCATCGCGATCGACATCGAGCCAATCCCACAGGCCGTCGCTTAACCCCTGGACCGCCAGCTCGAAGCGTTCCTCGGTGCGGGACATCCTTTCCACCGTGTGCTTGCGCTGGGCGACTTCGGCGGTCAGGCGTTCATTGACGCGGGTTTGGTCGGCGGCTTGCTGCCACGCGATCCTCAGGAGGTAGGTCGTCAACCCCAACAAGATAGACACGATGAACCCACTGGAGGCGACGACTTTGGGCAAGAGCGAGCGCATCTGGGCCAGGGCCTCCTCCCGTTGCAGCACGTGCCAGAACTGCACGGTGGTGAGGATGCCTGCAACGGCGACGAGCAGCGGAACCCAGCGGAAAATCCGAGTCGCGGCGCCGTATCTCCCATTCTGATTCGGGGGCGTCATAAAAGAGCTCCTTGAGCTGCCAAAACTCGCCCGAACGAGTTTTTGGAACCGACCCGAGCTCTAACCGATCGAGTTTTTTCGTGCGACGTGGGTCTCCTCTCGTGTCTTATCGCGATGTGTGTTCGGCTGGCTGTCTCGATCGAGAAGCGGTCTTAAATCCGAGAATACGTGTTTGCAAAGCCCCTCTCTTCGTACGTCGTGGGGTTGGATTCCTGGTGAATCCCACCGATGCACGCGAAGCTAAGCACGGCCTTGGACCGAATCTATTTTGGAAGTCGGCCAAACCGGTCAAAACAGTTAAAACATCTCCGCATTTACAAAGAACGCTGTGCAACATCTTAGGGCATTTTTCGTATGGGTGCGGAGTGACGAGACCTGGGGCGGCTGTGGCGAAGCGAAGAGGCCCTAAGTGAAATCCAGGCGGCCCTTGCCACGTTTGGTGGGCGCGGTGGGTTGGGCCTGGGGTTCAGCGGTGACTGACCTAGCCAGGAGCAAGTCGAAAAGAGAGGCCTGATGCGGATCAACCGAGGGGCAAGTGTTGGTGGATTGAGTCTTTGTCAGATCGATATGTAACCACTGGTCTTTGATTGTCTTTTGGTTTTGTTGGGGGGCGATCGCCGTGTGAGCAACGATGCCATGGCCGTTGCTTAAGACCAACGACTCCCTTGAGAGGGGGTAGTTCTCGGCGGGATGGGTCGCGGTTGACGGCGAGTAAGTTGGGCCCTCCCCCCGTGGATGAGCTTTGCTCATCGGGGCCAGATCGATGGCTGGTTGGGCTGCCTGGAGCATTGGGCGTATGATGCCCGCCCTATATGAACATTCTGGTGATCGGGTCCGGCGGTCGTGAACATGCCCTGGGGTGGAAACTGAAGCAATCCCCGCGGTGTGGGAGGTTGTTCTTTGCACCCGGCAATGGGGGGACAGCGGGGCTGGGTCAGAACGTCCCGCTCCACGCGGACCACGTCGACACCAAGACGGTGGACGCGATCGACTATTTTTGCAGGCAAGAGAAGGTGGAGTTGATCGTGATCGGTCCGGAAGACCCCCTGGCGGGCGGGCTGGCGGATCGGCTGGCCAAATCAGGGCGAGCGGTGTTTGGGCCGGTGCAGGCGGCGGCGCGGCTGGAATCGGACAAGGCGTTTGCGAAGCAACTGATGCGGTCGGCGGCGATCCCCACGGCGGAGGCGCGTCTGTTCGGCGACGCCCAGGCGGCCTTGGCGTATGTGAACAGCCGAGAGACGCCGGTGGTGGTCAAGGCAGCTGGGTTAGCCAAAGGCAAGGGGGTGGTCGTCTGCCGTGATAGCCAGGAAGCCGCTGAGGCGGTGAAGAAGATCATGGTGGAGAAGGCGTTCGGTTCCGCTGGCGATACGGTGGTGATCGAGGAGCGGCTGGTGGGGCAGGAGGTATCCGTGTTGGCGCTCGTCGACGGGCGGAACATTTTTGTGCTGGACCCCTGCCAAGACCACAAGCAGGTGGGTGAGGGCGACACCGGGCCGAACACCGGGGGGATGGGGGCGTACTGCCCGACGCCGCTGGTGGACGAACGGCTCATGGGGGAGATTCAGCGGCAGATCCTGGTGCCGGTGGTCGATGCGCTGCGACGCGATGGGGTGATCTATCGGGGCGTGCTGTACGCTGGGCTGATGCTGACCGCCGGTGGCCCGAAGGTATTGGAATTCAACTGTCGCTTTGGCGACCCCGAGACGCAGGCGCTGATGATGCGGCTGCGGGGGGACTTGGTTGAGATCTTGTTGGCCACGGCCGAAGGTCGGCTGGACGAGGTGGACCTGACCTGGGACCCGCGGTGTTGCTGTTGCGTGGTGATGGCCAGCGGCGGCTACCCCGGGGCGTACAAGACCGGGGTGCCTATCAGCGGGCTGGAGGAAGCGGCGAAGATGGAGGGTGTGCAGGTGTTCCACGCGGGGACAGCGAACAAGAGCGGGCAGTTGGTGACCAGCGGCGGGCGGGTGCTGAACATCTGTGCGCTGGGCAAGGACCTTGCGGAGGCTCAGAAGCGGGCGAACGCTGCGTGTGAGCGGGTCCATTTCGAAGGGGCTTACTACAGGCGGGACATCGGGTTCCGTGTGATGAAGCGGTGAGGTGGAGCGGGGGGTCAGCCAAGGGGTGGGCGTGACTGTATTTCTGCGGTTTTGAGGTATTGTGTCGTGCCATGATGGAGCGGATCGATCAGCTTCAAGCCGAGGCGGAGCACGACTTGGCGGCGGCCGGTGACGCCGAGCAGTTGGAGCGTTTTCGGGTCAAGTACCTCGGCAGCAAGGGGGCTTTGAAGGCCCTGCTGGCGACGTTGAAGGAGGTGCCGGCGGAGGACCGGCCGCAGTTCGGGGCGCGGGCGAACGCGCTGCGGGAGCGGGTCCAGG
>JAJUHR010000403.1 GCA_029267795.1 Planctomycetota bacterium | reverse complement strand
GGGTTCGAGGGGGCCGTGAAGTTAAACGGAAACCAGTGGTGCTGCTTGAACCAGGCATTGATCGGCAGGCCGAGGTCTGCTTTCCAGTGGTATAGGAACACACAGAACGCCATGAACAGGAGGAGCCCGACCCACGTGGCCGGCCGCCACTGGCCGCGGATGCGCAGGCCGGAGCGCCGGAAGAAATCCAGAGGCGGTTCGCGCCCGATCATCGCGAACACAACGTCGTTGGGCAGCGTCTCGTCAATGCCTTTTTCGTTGGTGATCACGGCGTGCTGCGGGCGGATTTCTTTGACCCGGCTGGACCTCATCAACCGGATGGAAGCGGGCCTGCGAGCCTCCTCCGTGAACCCGCCAACGGCGGTGGTCACGCGCTCGGAGGACGGTTCCTCCACCTGCACGTTCGCCATCGGATCGGCCCGCAACACGTTCAGCTTGTCGATGTTCTGCGGCTTGGGTCGGCTGAACTGCGCCTTGCGGTATGAGAGGGTGACGTTGGCGCCGCATTGGGCGGTGGCGATAGCGGTTTCCAAGGCGCTGTCGCCCCCGCCGACGACCAGGACGTCTTGCCCCGCAAAATCCTTTGGGTCGTGCAGGCGGTTGTACACCTTGTCCAGGGCCTCCCCCGGCACGCCCAGCTTGCGGAAGTTGCCCGACCGGCCGATCCCCACGACCACCCGGTGTGCCAGCAGGCTCTCGCCCTGGGGTACGACGACCTCCAGCAGTCGGCCGCGGCGCACGACGCGGTCCACCCGTGCGATCTGTGGCGTGATGCCGGCCTGCAGCGTCTGGGCCCGCAGCTCCTCGACCAGGCCTTCCTTGAACTTCGACCGTTCGGAAAACCGCAGCTGACCCGCGGGGACCATGTCCTGCGGGTAGGTGTAGATCGGTTTGCCCTTGGGGAAGTTGACGACGGTGGAAAATGGCTCGGAGGCCTCGAAGATTTCAAAGTCGAGCTTGTGCTTGCGGGCTTCGAGAGCCGCTGCCATGCCGGACACCCCCGCTCCGACGATCACCAGGTCCACGACGCGGTTGCCGTGGTGGTGCTTGATTTTGTTGCGGCGGGCAAACGCCGGGTCGCCGACGATGGCCTGCACCGCCCGCGAGCCCTTGTCCACGGCAAACTTCAGCAGGGGGACGCCCGTCAGGTCCCCGACGATGTAGAGCCCTGGGATGTTCGTGGAGCCGTCTTCCCGACAGACCGGCAACTTCTCGACGTGACCGGCCGGCCATTGCGTGTGCAGCCACCGGGTGTACCTGGCGATCAGACCCATCGGCTCCTCGTCTTTTTACCTGGAGAGGGACCTTTATCTTCGTGCAGTCCATGGCCAGACTGTAATTTGTATTTAAAACCTGTTTCAAAATCCCTCTTCCCTGAGGGGAGAGGCCGGGTGAGGGGTGAAACCCCCGGAAACTCCCCAAAAAATCACCGATCCATCCCTCACCCCAACCCTCTCCCAGGTTGGGAGAGGGGGTTATGAAACCGCCTTTTAGGCTATAGTTCGGGTTTCCGTACGGCTCCAACCCCGCATGGCTTAGTGCGGGGCGGTTACAATGAAGTTTTGTCGGGTAGTTGGGGAAGTGTTCTTAAGCGGTTTTGTGGCCCCCCGAAGCCCGCGCCTGTGGTGAAGAAGCCTGCTGCCAACTTGCCGGACATCGTCAGCGCCAGCGTCGTGGCGATTGAATCGCTGCGCGACCTGGAGCTGCCGGTGATGCGGGCCGTGGACCTGATCGCCCGGTGCATCGCGGGCGGCTGCAAAATTCTTACGTGCGGCAACGGGGGCAGTGCTGCGGACGCTTCGCACCTGGCGACGGAGTTCGTCGTCCGGTATGTCGATGACCGGCGGCCCTATCCGGCGGTTTGCCTGAACGACTCCGGCTGCACGTTGACCGCGGCTGCCAACGACTACGGCTACGACGGTGTGTTCGCCCGCCAAATCGCGGCGCTGGGTCGTGGCGGGGACGTGCTGATCGCGTTCTCGACCAGCGGCCGATCACCGAGCGTCCTTAAGGCCCTGGAGCAGGCGAAAAACATGCGGATGGAGAGCATCGCGATGCTGGGGCGAGATGGTGGGGCCGCCAAGGGCTTGGCCACGGTCGAGTTGATCGT
>JAJUHR010000432.1 GCA_029267795.1 Planctomycetota bacterium | reverse complement strand
CGGGCGTAGTCGTGCCCCATCCGGTAGATCGCCAGGCTCAGCTCGCGCAGCTGCGCCATTAGCGGTTCCCCCACCAACTCGCACGCCCGCTCGAAACTGATGTTCTCATCGTGGCCGCTCTGGGCCTTGGTCGAAGGCGTGAAGACCGGCTCGGGCAGCTTCTCGCACTGCCGCAGTCCCGCCGGCAGAGGCACCCCACACACCGTTCCCGACCCGAGGTACTCCTTCCACCCCGAACCCGCCAAATACCCTCGAACGACGCACTCGATCGGCACGACCCGGCACTTACGCCCGATTATCACGCGCCCTCGCAGCTGCTCCCTCTGGGCCAAGCTCAGCCCCGGCACGTCCCTCGGGTCAGTCGAGATCAGGTGGTGCCGGACGCGGGCGCCCAGCTCCCGGCCGATCATCTCGAACCAGAACCGGCTGATCTGCGTCAGCACCACCCCCTTGCCCGGCACACCATTGGGCATCACCACATCGAACGCGCTGATCCGATCGGTGGCGACGATCGCCAGCGCCTCGGTGCCGTCGGCCAGCCGCACTTCGTAGATGTCGCGCACCTTGCCCTGCCGTCGCCCGGCCAGCGGCAGGTCGGTCCGCATCAGGGCCGTGGTGATCCCCGCGACGCCGCCCTGCGGCACCTGGCCCGACCCGATCTTTTTCTGTGTGGCCGTCATTCTTTAAGCGTCCTTCCGCGCGCCTCATTGCCCGGCTAAAACTGCCGCAAAAACCGCACGTCGTTCTCGAACAACCAGCGGATGTCCGCGATCCCGTACTTGCGCATCGCAATCCGCTCCACGCCCAGCCCGAACGCAAAGCCCGTCCACTGCTCCGGGTCGTACCCCACGGCGCCGAACACGTTCGGGTCGACCATCCCGCACCCGCCCAGCTCCACCCAATCCCACCGGCCGCGGACCTGCATCTTGATATCCAGCTCGGCCGAGGGCTCGGTGAACGGGAAGAAGCTCGGCCTTAGCCGCACTTCGGCCTCCGGCCCGAAGTACGCCCGGGCGAATTGCATCAGCGTCGTCTTCAGGTCCGCCATGCTCACCCGGCGGTCCACGTACAAACCCTCGATCTGGTGGAACATCGAGTAGTGTGTCGCGTCGTGCTCGTCGGGCCGATAGACCCGCCCGGTCGCCACCACGCGGATCGGCGGCTGGGTCTTCTCCATCACCCGGATCTGCACCGTGCTGGTCTGGCTCCGCAGCAGACGCTTCTCGTCCAGGTAGAAGTTATCCAGCGGGTCGCGAGCCGGGTGCTCCGGGGGAATGTTTAGGGCCACAAAGTTATGGAACTCGTCCTCGATCTCCGGGCCGGTCGCCACGTCAAACCCCAGCCGCCCAAACACCTCGATCAGCTCGTCGATCGTCTGGGTAATCACGTGCGGCCTACCGAACGGCTGCCGCAGCCCCGGCTCGGTCACGTCGAGCATCGGCCCGCCCCCCGCCGCACGCCCACCCCCGTCGCCCACCGCAGCCCCCAGCTCGCTTCGCCGCCGCTCGAACGCCTCCTGGACCCGTTCCCGCAGCGCGTTCGCCTGCGCCCCGAACTGGGGCCGGTCCTCCGCTGGCACCTCCTTCAACGTCGCCAGCAGCGTCTTCAACGCCCCCTTGCTGCCGAGGTACTTGATCCGAAAACGCTCCAACTGCTCGGCGTCACCGGCCGCCGCCAAGTCGCGCTCCGCCTCGGCTTGAAGCTGCTCGATCCGTTCCATCATGGCACGACACGATACCTCAAAACCGCAAAAATACAGTCACGCCCAGCCCGTGGCTGACCCCCCGCTCCACCTCACCGCTTCATCACACGGAACCCGAT
>JAJUHR010000198.1 GCA_029267795.1 Planctomycetota bacterium | reverse complement strand
CGACCCGGCCACCGGGGCGCTCCTGCGCGAGGTGGAGCTGTCGACCCAGGGCCTGGGCTTCGAGGCCTCCGGCCTGGCCTTCCACAGCGACGGCGACCTGCTGCTCAGCTCCACCCAGGGCGTCGTGTTCAAGGTGGACCTACCAGCCCCACTATCGCTGCCGCTGAACCTATCCTCTACCAGCCGCGAAACAACCCTCTCGGTGGAAGAGGAAGAGGCTCCTACAGTGGTGCAAGAGCGGCCGTCCTCGCCCAAGGGTCGCCGCGCGAGACTGCGTCTGATGGATGCGGAAGCGGTCGAAGCCGAGCAGTCCGCTCGCGGGATCAGCCCGCACGGACGGCGGCTGGCTGGCAGACTCCGACCCGTGGGCGTGTGATCACCGCGTTGTGACCAGGCAGCCCCAATAAAGAAAAGGATCGCTCTGAGCAGACGTGAGAAGGCGCAGTCGGAGCACCCCATCGCGATTGAATCCCTCAACGAGGGATCAAAATAAAATACAAGATACAAGCCCCCGGCTTTATGGGTTGGGGGCTTGTATTGTTACTAGCCACAGCGACGCGTGATTCGGCCACGGGCTGGAGAACAACGGGCGTGGGTGCCGCATCGTTATCCACGGACGACCCCATCGCTGCCGCTTCACCAGCTTGGGCTCGGATATGATGTGGTCCCCAACCACCGGATTGGCAATCGGGGTATCCGCTTCAGTGCCGATTTTGCAGCCCAAAGCCAGCCAATAAGGGCTTTTCTCAACCGCCCCCGTAGCTCAGTTGGACAGAGCAACGGATTTCTAATCCGTCGGTCGCAGGTTCGAATCCTGCCGGGGGCGTTGGTCCCATCTCGCCGGACACGTCGGCGAAGAACGACACCCAGCCGAGCAGCACCACGCTGCGGGGCAGGTGCTGACCGCGGGTGACGGGCAGGGGGGTGCCCTCGACCCTCAAGGCACCTTCCCCGATGGGCTGTAGACGAGCACCCCCACGTCTTCCACCGTCACCAGCCCGCCTTGCATCATCTTCTCGAGGTGCGGCACCATCGCGGCGATCTTCTCCGCGCTGTCCACGATCTCCACGACAATCGGCAAATCCTCGGAAAGGCGAAGGATCTTCGCGGTGTGGATCCGGCTGTTCGCCCCGAACCCCATCGGGCCGCGCAGCACCGTGGCGCCGGCAAGGTGCAGCTCCCGCGCCTTCAGGACGATCGCTTCATAGAGCGGCGTGCCGTGCCACCTGTCGGCCTCCCCGATATAGACGGTGAGTCGTTGCGCCGGCTCCGGCCTGCTGAAAACCCCGTGCTTCATCCCATCACTCATGGCGCACCTGCCCCGTACAGCTTGGACGCGATCGCCGCGCCGATCCACACCGCCAGCAGACTCAGAGCAACGCTCCCGAGGACGTACCCGCCCGCCCGCCACCACTCCCCGTCGTGCGCCAGCGCCATCGTCTCCCGTCCGAACGATGAGAACGTGGTGTACCCGCCCAGGACGCCGATCAGCACCGCCGATCGGTACTCCTCACGGATCAACACCGATCCGGTCCAGACCGTGGCGAAAAATCCCATCGCCAAGCACCCCGAGACGTTGACGATCAGCGTGCCCAGCGGGAACGTCGGGCCCCACCAGCCCTGGACCAGCCCGCCCAGCCAATAGCGGAGCACACCGCCGCCGCCGGCACCGATGAAGATGAGCGTGGGCTTAAAGAAGTTGGCCATCGGCGAAACCCCTACCCCCTCGGGCCCTGATCGACCCAGCGTCGGTAGGAGTCATCAGGCACGCGAGCGCCGGTTCCCCTTATCCGGGTGGCGGACCCCATCGCCGGCGACATCTTATCGCGCTTCCCGTTTGGTTGGGTATAGCGTTGCCGCGGTTTGGGTGACTGCGACAAAACATAAGCGATGCCCCGGCATTGGCTGCGGCGTCGCTTCGCTGCGCCGGGTGCCTGGGGCTAAGCGAAGCGTGCCCCAGTTGGAATCCGTCGGCGCGATCCCTGCAGAGTTTTCACTGACAAACAAGCCTGTCAGCTATCCGCCGTCCGGGTGGACCTGGACCTACCTTCTGTCCATTCCTGCCTCCAAAGCCACACCCTAAACCGCTCTGCGGGACCCGTTCTCCAACCAACTCATCCACTCAGCGGCTCGCCAAACCCGACCAGGAATCCGACGCTAACACCAGCCGCACTGCTTGGATCACATGCCTCGCTTTGGTACAATGCACCACACATGGGGGGAGGCGACCAATTTCTCCACCGATGGGAGTCGGGGGCCGCGAACCCGTCTCCGAAAGGAGCCAAGCACCATGAGAGGGAGTCTTGCGATCTGGGGGATCCGGGGAATCCGGGGATGGAAGCTCGCAGCTTGGACCGCCGCAGCCACGATCACAACTCCAACGTGGGCAGCGTTGATCGCAGTCCCCGATGTAGCCGTCGTCGAAGGCACCCCCGAAGTCGAAATCCCCATCCTGATCAGCAGTTCTCCCGCTGAAGCCATCAAGGACCTCGTGCTCCGCGTGCAAGTCGAAGACGGCGGCCCGGAAGTCGCCGTCGCTTTGGGCAACCCCGGCGGCGGCATCGACGGCCCCTCGATGACGAAGATCAACTTCGCCGACTCGGTCTTCGCCAGCAAGCCCTTCAGCCACGAACCCTCAGCGGGCCTGGGAGTGACCGACCCCGACCCCGCGGACAACGACGCCCCCGGCCAGTTCCCCCAACTGATCGAATACAACGTCAACCTCATCAACGCCGGCGACAAGGTCGAAGCCAACGGCACCCTCGCCAAGGTCAAGTTCGACCTAACCGGCTTCGTCGCCGGCCAAGTGTTCAACCTTTATGTCAGCAACACCGTCGCCGGCCCGACCGAGGCCTCCGACGGCAACCAACCCGGCGTCGTGCCGCTGAGCCTCACCTTCGACGACGGCTCGATCACCCTTCAGCCCATCCCCGAGCCGGCAACCCTGACACTCCTAGGCATGGGGGCGCTGGCCCTGTGCCGCCGACAGCAGACCCGCTCATGAAGCATCGAACCCGCTCTGGAGTGAGCACCGCGCAAGTGTGGCGGCTCGATGCGTAGCTTGACCCGATCGCATCACAGCACTTTTTACGACGCTTTTAAGAAAGACCCTCAGACTTTTGTGGCAACGAAGTCTGGGGTTTTTTTTGCGCCTCACTATGTTCTGACGGCGTCTTATCCCGCCACCTCATCACCTAGCCGCCATGCACCTCGCATTACTAAAACCGGTTTCGAAACCCCTCTCCCCTTCAGGGGAGAGGCCGGGTGAGTGGTGAAACCCCCGGAAACTCCCCTCGAAAAAATCACCGGTCCATCCCTCCCCCCAACCCTCTCCCAACCTGGGAGAGGGAGTTGTGAAACTGCTTTTACCCTCACCGCCACGCCCCGCCCGGCTTGCCCGCCCGCACCATCTCTTGGCAGTACGCGTACAGGGCGTCGTAAACCACCCACTCGGCCGCGAGCATCGCGTGATCGTCGTTGTACCCCAGGTGGCGGAACCCCTCAGCGATCGCGTTCAACCCCGCTGACTCGGCCTGGTTCCACAGCGTGTTGTCCGTGTCCGCCCCGTTGACGATCTTGTCCAATAAGGTCAACACCGGGTCGCGCGTCGCCAACCCGTACTTCTTCACGATCGCGTTGAACGAGCACTCCTTGCCGTGGTGCCCCAGTTCCACCCCCGGCACGTCGTAGGGGATTGCCCCCTCACGCTCAGCCACCTCTAAAACCCGCTCCAGCGGTACGAAAAGAAACTCCGCCTGGGGATCCACGAACCGCTTAATCAGCCACGGGCACGCCACCCCATCCAGCTTCACCCCTTGGCGGGTAATCCACTTCATCCGACAAGCCTCCACGCTCCCCCCTCGCCTCTCACATCGCCCGGCGGGCCGGGTTCAAAACCAGATTGTCATGCCCAGCAATGATCAAGTCCGCAATCTCCACCGCCTCCAGGAAACTCTGGCGCGCCAGCTCCGCATCGAAGCAGTTCCGCAGTACGCGTCCCTGCTCCAGGTGCTCCACCGTCGCCACCGCGTCGCCAGCCACCAACACCGTCGAGTTCGCCAGGCTCAGGACCAGCCCGCACGTGCCGGGTGTGAACCCGGGCAAGGGGAACAGGTCCACCTGCTTGGCCAGCCGGTCGGGCGCCGCGTGGCACCGCTGCAAGAGCGAGATCTCTTCCTCCAGCAGCCGCCGGGCCTGTTCGTCGCCGGTGCTCTCGCGCAACTGAGCCACCAGGTGGGCGCCGACAGCCTCACGCTCAGCCTCGCTGATGTGCCAGCGGGCGTCCGGGAAAGCCGCCAACCCACGCCGATGCGCCGGGCGGAAGTTGGTCAGGAACACGTCCGTCACCGCCGAGGGCTCCAGCCCCGACCGCTCGTGCAGCCGGGCCGCGATCACCACCGGCGGTAAGCCCGGATCGACCACGATCACCCGCCCGCCGCT
>JAJUHR010000139.1 GCA_029267795.1 Planctomycetota bacterium | reverse complement strand
TGGGGAATAGGCCGTTGTCCAATAGGAAGCTTTTGAAGGGTGTGTCCGAAACGACGCCGAAGAACCCCGAGGGGTTCGGTGCCGAGACGGTGTCGATCAAAACATCCAGTTCATCGAAGAGGCTGACCTGCTCAGCCTCGGCTGCGCTGGAGAAGAGCAAGGCGAACGCTCGCACCGGGGAGGTGAACCGGCCGTCGATCGGCCCGACGAAGTTCGGCGCTGTGGTGGAGCCGGCGTCGGTGATGGCGTCGCTATTCCAAAAGACCTGCGAGGGGTCGGTAGCCTCGGGCGAGCCGAAGGTCACGTCCGGGCTGAAACTGTTGCCGCTGACCAGCGAGCCGGTGCTGCCGTTGAAGTCGATAAAGAAAAGTTGCGCCGCGGTGGCTGCATCGTAGGCGGCCTGGTTCGAGTAGACCGTTACGGCTGCGTGGGCCTGCCCCGCCGCGGCTAGTGCTACCGCGGCTGCGATCAACCGAACCGCTGTCGTTCGCTTTCTCGCCGGCACCGTCATAACTCGTTCCTTTCAATTGAGGGATGGAAATGCAGACTGTGATCGCTTTTGATTCTACCACCGAGGGGTGGAAATCGGATGCCCCAAATGAACGGATTGAGCAAAAATTTCCATCACTACCGGCCCGGGGCGCTGGGCGGCTGTGGTGGAGCGAAGCGACATCGCGGCAAAAACCGGGGCATCACTACGCTCTGCCCCAGCCACCCACCGCGCGAGAGGAAGGAAGCCTACGCAGTGCACTCCGTGGGCTTCGAGGTCCACCCGGGGCCATAGCGTGGTGTGCGGATTGGCTGGTCTTACGCGTGGATTTGAAGCTCGGCGGATGGGCTACACCTGCAGGTACGCGCCGGGGAGGGTCCACTGACCAAGCTCCTGGCGGAACTTGACGGACTTGTCGACGAGGACGTACTCGCCATCGAGAGCGACCTTGTACCGCTCGAGCGGCCGCGGGGCGGGGCCTTCGAAGTTGACGCCGGTCATGTAGAAGCCGGAGCCGTGGCAGGGGCACTTGAATTTTTGGTCGGCGGGGAGCCAGTTGGGGATGCAGCCCAAGTGCGTGCATATGGTGCTGACCGCGACGAGGCTGTTGTCGCGCAGGCGGACGATCCAGACGCCCTGGGAGCCCTTGAACTGCTCGTAGACGCCGGGGTTGGGGTAGTCGGAGAGTTTACCGGCGCGGAAGAGGCTGGGCGGCTCCTTGGTGACCTTGGGGACCAGGAAGGACTGCAGGGCCGCGGCCGCGGTGCCGAAGGTGGCGATGATCGCGCCCCAAGCGACGGCCAGGGCGACGTTGAACTGGCGGCGGGTCATGCCTTGGGTCTGCGTTAAGGCCCCGGCCCTGGCGCGGATGCGTTCCACGACGCTGGGCCTGGGCCGGACGAAGCCGCTGCCGACCATCGCGGCGGTGCGGGCGTCGGGCGGGGCGTCCTTGCCGAGGGCGGAGGCGATGGCTTCGGCGGGGACTTTGGCGGGGCGCAATTCGACGCTGGGCCCCCCTGCCGATCGGCTGGCGCTGGTGGTGGTGTGCGCGGTGGTGAGCAGGCCGGCCCACCTAGGGTCGGGCGGTCCCTGCGGCACGGTCACGGCTTTCTTGGCTGCCCCCGCGTGTGCTGCGCCGGCTGGGGCCGCGGCGGCTTCGGCGGCCTGGGCCTCCTTGCCCGCCCAAGGCGCGGGGCCCGGCACCTCGACGGTTTCGAACTTGATCACCTCGACGGGGCAGCCCTCGGCGGCGGCGATGATCGAGGGCGTCAGCGGGCGGGTGAACTCGGCCTTGAGGGCTTCGGGGCGGATGACACAGGTCTCTTCCTGCACGTCGAAGACGGGGGGACACTCGGTCTCGCACGCATCGCAAACGATGCAGCCCGGAGCGATCCAGACCTTGACGATTTCCTGATGGGTCTCTGCCATGGTTGCTCAACCTGGGTCGGTCACGGTTTCGATTCGATCCGATCTGAGAATCAACCGCGGATCGGCGTCCACGGCTGTTTGGGTCCGAAAGCTCTGACCTCCCCGTCGTTGGTTTGGGTGCGACATTCTAATGGATTCGGTTTTTTTGCGAGCCAACCATCAGCTAACCCCGTTCGAGTTATTGGGCTGGCGGCCTCGCGGGAGCCGGCCTTGGGGCTTGAAGGAGCCGGTAGGCCTCCTGCCGAACGGGCAGGCTGGGGTCGTGGTCGGCGATTTGAGTGATCTTATCCCAGATGGCGGGGTCGGTCATGGTGTCGGCGGCTTTGAGTGTGGCGAGCATGACACGGTCGACGGTGCCGGGGGGCATGGTTTTCTGGGTGTCGGGGCCGGTTTCGGCTGCGGGGAGCTGGGCGAGAGCGGCGCGGTCGAGCAGCACGGTGGCGACGAAGCGGCTGCCGTCGGCGTCGCCCAGCCGGGCCAAGGCGACCGCGGCGTTCCAACGGGACTCGCGCAGGGCCAGGTCGACGGGGCCCATGGCGTGCCTGAGGGCGGCGATCACCTGCGCGTCGCCGGGCGAGGCGAGCTTTCCGAGCGCAGCGGCGGCGGTGGCGCGGACGGCGGGGTCGGTGTCGGCCAGACGCTGCTGCAGGGCGGGTACCGCCTCGGAGCGGGCCGCGGAGACGTCGGGCCAGCTCAGCAGCGCCAGGATCGCTCCGTGGCGGACCTGCGCGTGGGGCGACTGCAGGCCCTGGAACAGCACAGGCAAGGCGTCCTGCTGGCCGAGGCAGCCCACGGCGATCAGCAGATACGCCTGCAGGAGCACCTCGTGGTCGGCGACGTTGTGTTGGAGGATATCGGTCAGGGCGGCGCTGAGGCGTTGTTGTTCGGTGGGGTCGGAGACCTGGCCGGAGCGGATCATCGTGGCGATGGTGTGAGCGGCCAGGCCGCGGTCTTTGTAGCGCGGGTCCTGCAAGCCGAAGGGCAGGTGGCCGGCGCCGCCGGATTGACGGAGCTTGAGCAAGTGGTTGTCGATGGTGTCCTTGGCCCCGGCGAGCCAGCCGAACAGTAGGGCTAGGCCAATGCAGACCACGACGATCACCGCGGGGATGAGGACCAGTTGGAGCATCTCCCGGCCGAACGTGGGCGGGGACAGGACCTGCGGGGGGTGAGCGGCGGGGCTTGTGTCGGCGGGCATGGCCAAGCCGCGTTGGTCGCTTGAAGCGTCAAGGCTGTCGCTGCGGGGCGTCTGCATGGGGCTGTTGGGCGTGGGGCCTTGACTTTGATTTTGAGCGGTCATGACGAACGAGTTCCAAGCGGCTTGGGGAGCGGCGCGAGCCGCGGCGGTGGTCAGGTGACGATGGTAATGTCCCGGCGGTTTAGGGGCGAGTGCGGCGTGGCGGGAGGCGCGACGCGAGGCTCGCTGTGACAACTCCATGAGCGTGGCGGGGAGCAAAGACTGCGGTGTGTGCGTCGATGCTGGGCTGTGCTGGAAAAGTTGTCATTCGCGGTTGACTTGGAAGTGCTTTTCACCGTTTAGAGTATATGATTGACCGCATTGAACGGCTTTGATCGTTTGGAGGTGTCCAGATGCCGATCACGGTAACTCCCCGCCCCAGCGGCGCGGCGGGCGCCGCGCCGGTTGTGCTACCCGTTTCAGTCAGCCCGACCGCGCCGCCTGGCCAAGGCGAGGCGGAGAAGAGCGGCGGTGTCGGCGGCCCCCCTGGCGGTAACGGAGGCAACGGGTGGTCGATCGCCGATTCGACGCGGTTGTACGGGATCGAGCGTTGGGGCAAGGGATACTTCTCGATCAACCCCAACGGCAATGTGGCGGTCCACCCGACCCAAGAGGCGCACCGCAGCATCGACCTGAAGCAGCTGGTGGACGAGCTGGGGCAGCGTGACCTGCAGTTGCCGCTGCTGATCCGTTTTACGGACATCCTGCGGCACCGGGTGCGCGAGATCCACGAGGCGTTCGACACGGCGATCCGGGAGCACGACTACCACGGCGGGTACCGTTGCGTGTACCCGATCAAGGTGAACCAGCAGCGGCAGGTGGTGGAGGAGATTTTGGACTTCGGCCGTCCGTACCACTTCGGCCTCGAGGCCGGGTCGAAGCCGGAGCTGCTGGCGGTGATGGCGATGGTGTCGGACGACACGACGCCGATCATCTGCAACGGGTTCAAGGACGCGGAGTTCATCGAGGCGGTGATCCTGGCGGCGAAGATCGGCAAGAACATCATCCCGGTGGTGGAAAAGTTCAGCGAGCTGCAGCTGATCGCCCAGTACGCGAAGCTGCACAACGTCAGGCCGTCGATCGGGGTGCGGGTGAAGCTGGCGGCGCGCGGCGCGGGGCGGTGGAAGCAGTCCGGGGGCGTGCGGAGCAAGTTCGGGCTGTTCGTCAGCGAGGTGCTCGAGGCCCTGAAGTTCCTGCGCGAGAACCAGATGGACGACTGCCTGAAGCTGCTGCACTTCCACCTGGGCAGCCAGATCAACAACATCCGCAACATCAAGCACGCGCTGATCGAGGCGATCCGGGTGTACGTGGAGCTGCAGCGCAGCGGCGCCGGGCTGGAGTACCTGGACGTCGGCGGCGGGCTGGGGGTGGACTACGACGGGTCGAAGACGGACTTCGAGTCGAGCATCAACTACACGCTGCAGGAGTACGCCAACGACCTGGTGTTCCACGTCAAGGACATCTGCGACCGGGCCGGGGTGAAGCACCCGACGATCATCAGCGAGTCGGGGCGTGCGATGGTGGCCTACCACAGCGTGCTGGTGTTCAACGTGCTGGGGTGGAGCGGGTTCGACCGGTTCGAGATCTCCGAGACGCTCAGCGCTGCCGAGCGGCAGCAGATGCCCTCGCCGGTGCTGACGCTGTTCGACGCGTACCACGGGCTGAACAAGGACAACTTCATCGAGTACTACCACGATGCGCAACTGGCGCGGGACGAGACGCTGCACCTGTTCAACCTGGGGTACTGCTCGCTTCAGCACCGCAGCCTGGGAGAGCGGCTGTTCTTCGGGCTGTGCTCGAAGGTGCTGCAGCTGGTGCGCGGGCTGGAGTACGTGCCGGAGGAGTTCAGCGGGCTGGAGGCGATGCTGTCGGACACGTACTTCTGCAACTACTCGATCTTCCAGTCGATGCCGGACAGTTGGGCGATCGACCAGCTGTTCCCGATCATGCCGATCCACCGCCTGGGGGAGAAGCCCACGTGCCGGGGGATTCTGGCGGACATCACGTGCGACTCGGACGGGAAGGTGGACCGGTTCATCGACCTGCACGACGTCAAGCCCGTGCTGGAGCTGCACCCGTACACCGGGGGCGACTACTTCCTGGCGACATTCCTCGTCGGAGCGTACCAGGAGATCCTCGGCGACCTGCACAACCTGTTCGGGGATACCAACGCGGTGCACGTGACGCTGGCGGAGGACGGCCAGGTGAACATCGACGAGGTCATCGAGGGCGACACGGTCAGCCAGGTGTTGCGGTATGTGCAGTTCTCGGCTGAAGAGCTGATGCGGACGATGCGCAAGCGCGTAGAGACCGCGCTGCGTGACAAGAAGCTGACGCTGGACGAGTCGCGCGTGCTGCTGCGGTTCTACGAATCAGGCCTGAAGGGGTACACCTACCTCGAGTGACCCCC
>JAJUHR010000085.1 GCA_029267795.1 Planctomycetota bacterium | reverse complement strand
TTCAAGTGGAGTCGATATGCTCAGGATCGCGGTCATCGGTGGGGACGGCATCGGGCCGGAGGTCTGCGCACAGGGGCTGCGCTGCCTCGAATCGCTCGCCCGGATCTTTCCGATCGACTATCGGGTGACACAACTACCCTACGGCGGCCAGCGATACCTCGCCACCGGCACCGTGCTCACCGACCAGGAGGTCGTCGACCTCAAGGCCAACTACGACGCGATCTACCTGGGAGCGGTCGGCCGTCCGGACGTGCCCCCGGGCGTCCTGGAGCGCGGCCTGCTGCTGCGGCTGCGGTTCGAACTGGGGCTTTACGTCAACCTCCGGCCGGTCAAGCTCTACCCCGGCGTTAGCACACCCCTGGCCGGCAAGACCTCGAACGACATCGACTTTATTGTCGTGCGAGAAAACACCGAGGACCTGTACTGCGGCGCCGGAGGGTTCCTGCACAAGGGCACCCCGCACGAGGTGGCCACGCAGGAGATGCTCGCCACGCGGATGGGCGTGGAGCGCTGCCTGCGGTACGCGTTCGAGCTGTGCCGACAGCGGAACCGCCAGAGGAAGCTGACGCTGGTCGGCAAGACCAACGTGCTCACGTACGTCTACGACCTGTGGATGCGTGTCTTCGAGCAGGTTGGCCGGGAATACCCCGACGTGACACGGCAGTACCACCACGTGGACGCCTGCTGCATGTATATGGTCGTCAAACCCGAGCAGTACGACGTGATCGTCACGACGAACATGTTCGGGGACATCATCACCGACCTGGGCGCGGCGATCGCCGGCGGCATGGGCGTGGCCGCATCGGGCAACCTGAACCCCACCCCGCACCTGGGCGGCGGGCCAAGCATGTTCGAACCCGTCCACGGCTCGGCGCCCGACATCGCCGGTCAAGGCAAAGCCAATCCCATCGCCGCGATCCTCTCGATGGCCATGCTCTTGCAGCAGACCGGGCGGGCCCGCAGCGACGATCGTCTCATTCGTGCGGGAGACCGGCTCGAGGCCGCGGTGGCGCGTGTCTGCCCGCAATTCGCCGGCATGCAGTTCGACCGTCTCCCCATGACCACCGACCGGGTAGCCGATCTGGTCTTGGAGGAGCTCAAGCGCTAAGCTGAGTTTAAATCTGAATGACGTGGCCACACGCCGACCCGCCTGGGCCGGGGGAGTTTCGATATGAACCCGATGACATCGAAATCCGCGGGGGAATCCGGGGGAAAATCCGGGGGAAATTCCGGGGGTGCGATCCGACTTGTTGCGGCCATAGCCATGACCGCCTGGTTGGGGTGCGCCGAACCGCCGGCCAAGACCTCCCGGCCGCAGCCCATTGCCCCCGTTCGTACCGCGGTCCGCGACGAGGAAACGCGGTTCTTCGCACAAACCGTGGCCGACTTGGCCGCCCCTACGATGGAAGGGCGTGGGCCGGGCACCGCGGGCCTGGATCGGGCACGCGATTATCTGGTCGATCGCTTCGGTGAACTGGCCCTGGAGCCGGCGTTCCGTGTCGATGGGCAGCCTTCGTTTACTCAGCCCTTCACAGCGGTTACCGGTGTCCAGGCCAAGCATCAAACGCTCGAGATGCTGGACCCCCAAGGCCGGGTGCTGACCCCTGCCAAGCAAGGCGAGCACTTCAACGCCCTGGGTTTCTCCGCCAGCGGCGCGTTCGTGGGCCCGGTCGCGTTCGTCGGTTACGGGATCGTGGACGAAAAGCACGGGTACGACAGCTACGCCCAGGCAGACCCCGAGGCGTTGCGGGGACGAGTCGCGATCGCTTTCCGCTTTGAACCGCAGGACCCCACGGGCAAAAGCCTCTGGGCCGGGCGAGAGGGCAGGTTAGGCCCCTGGACCGAAGCGGCCAGCCTCGTGAACAAAGCCCGCTGGGCTGCCCAGCGCGGGGCGGCGGCACTGCTGGTGGTCGACCCACCCGTACAGGACCACGGCGACCTGAAATCCACCCGCTACAGCTTCGACGCTGCCCCCGCCTCGATCCCCGTGATCCATATCCGATCCGGGCTGTTCCGGGCGATCCTGGCGCAGGCCGGTCGGGATCCCCAATCCACCCTGGAAGCCTACCAGGAGCAGGCCAACCGCGGCGGCGGCTCGGTGGACCCGGTCGACGGCGCGGTGCTCCGTGGCCGAGTCGAAATCGAAACACAGACCGCCACCCTGGCCAACGTCGGTGGGTTGGTCCGTGGCTCGGGCTCGCTGGCCGATCAGATCGTCGTCGTCGGGGCGCATTACGACCACCTCGGTTTCGGCGACGCCGACCGACTCGGCCCAGAGAACGTGATCTACCCCGGGGCCGACGACAACGCCTCAGGCACCGCGGGCCTGCTGCTGCTGGCTCGCCGGGCGGTCGAGCGGTCGGACCGCTTAGCCGACACCCCCCCGGGCCACCAACGCGGGGCCGCCGCGCGGACACCAGTTGAGGATCGTAGAACAATCCTGTTCGTCGCGTTCTCGGGTGAGGAGCGTGGCTTGCTCGGCTCCTCCTACCTCGTCAAGCATGAAGACCAATTGAACCTCGACGAACGCAGCACGGTGGCCATGATCAACCTAGACATGATCGGGCGGATGCGTGGCGACCGGCTCTTTGCGCTGGGGGTGGGCTCGGGCGACCTGTGGGAGCGATGGCTGGCCGAAGCCGCGGCGGAGACGAGCCTGAGCCTCAGCCGCGACCCGGTCGCGTTCGGCGCCAGCGACCAGCTTCCGTTCTACAACGACAAGATCCCCGTGTTGCACTTGTTCACCGGCGTGCACGACGACTACCACCGGCCCACCGATACCCCGGAGAAGATCAACGCCGAGGGCGGCGGGCGGGTCGTCCAACTGGTCGACGCCCTGCTGCAGCGAGCCTGCACCGGCAGCGAGCCAATCGCGTTCGTTCCGGACGCCACCGCCGTCGACCCCCACGGCCTCGGGATGGCAGCAGGGGCAGGCGGCCCAACCACGGCCTACCTCGGGGTCGTCCCGGACTATGCCACGCTCTACGGCAACGACGGCTGCGCGATCGCGGGGGTCAGCCCCGGCAGCCCGGCTCAGGCCGCGGGTCTGCAAGCCGGTGACGTGATCCTGAAATGGAATCAAACCGAGGTCGGCAACGTGTACGGCCTCAGCGCCGCCCTGCGCACCAGCTCGCCCGGCGACCCAGTGACGCTGACGGTCCGCCGCGGTGATCAGACGCTGGAGCTCCAAGCCGCCCTCGGCCGGCGCTGACCGCTTCCGGGCGGGCACGCCTCGAAACCCGAACCCGTTCGCCCCAAGGCCACCCGGGATAGGATTAATTACCCCGTGACCCCGGAGTCTCAAAGAATCATGGACACGATCCCCACCGGTGTGATCATCGTCGACCATGGCTCGAGCCGACCCGAGTCCAACGAGATGCTGCTGCACTTCGTCGAGATGTTCCGCCGGCACAGCCGGTATCGGATCGTCGAGCCAGCGCACATGGAGCTGGCCGAGCCTTCGATCCGCACGGCGTTTGCCCGCTGCGTGCAGCGCGGGGCCCAACGCGTGGTCGTCAGCCCCTACTTCCTGCTGCCCGGCAAGCACTGGTACAAGGATATCCCCGCGCTGACCGCCGAGGCAGCGCGCGACTTCCCCGGCGTCCCGCACATGGTCACCGCCCCAATCGGCCTGCACCCGATGATGGCGCAAGTGATCGAGTCCAGGATCGACCACTGCCTCGAACACGCAGCCGGCCGCGCCCCGGAGTGCGACGTGTGCCTCGGCACCGACCGATGCCAGATGAACGCCACGCCTTGACGATCCCAGGCCAGTTACCCGCCTCAATGCCGTGGAGGCGAGGCACCGTTCGTCACGCTAGCATCCGCCCGCCGTCCAGACAGATCACCTGCCCGGTGCAGTAGGGCGCGTCGCGTACTAAAAACACTACCGCCGCCGCGACCTCCTCCGGCGTGCCGGCACGGCCCATCGGCACGCGGCCGAGGTATTGTTCCCGCTGCTCCCGCGGCATCGATTCCGGCCAGGCGACCACCCCCGGTGCGATCGCGTTGACCGTGACCGCGGGCGCCAACTCGCGCGCCAGGCTCCGGGTGATCTCCAGCAGCGCTGCCTTGGACGCGCTGTACGCCGCGTAGCCCCTGACCGGCCGCCCCATCGCATGGATGTCGATCAAGTTCACCACGCGCCCCAGCGTCGATGGGTTCTGAGGGTCGGCGTGGGCGGCGAGCATGGGCGCGAACCGCTGGGTCAGCAGCAGGGGCGCCCGGGCGTTGACCGCCATGTGGGCGTCGAAGTTATGAGCCGTCACCGCTCCCCACGGCGTGGGCCCGTAGATCGCCGCGTTGTTCACTAGCGCGTCGAGCCGATCGAACACGCGGCCGAAGCGGTCGAACACATGCTCCGCAACATTCCCCGCCGCCAAATCCGCTTCGATCGCCACCGCCCGGCGCCCCGCTTGCTCGATCTGACGCACCGTGTCCGCGGCCTCGACGACGCTGGTCCGGCACGTGATCGCCACGTCCATGCCCGCCTCGGCGAGCCCTAGTGCGATCGCCCGGCCGACCCGCCGCGCCCCACCGGTGACCAACGCTACCTTCCCGATCAACGATGGAATCATGGATCGCCCGTCAGCGGCCCGCCGGCGCGTCCTCGCCTCGGTACGTGCACACTGTCTTGCTGGTCTCCCACACGCTGACCTCTTCCAGCTCCGCCCCCATCTCACGGATCGCTGGGGTGAGCATCCGGTAAACCTCCCGCGTAATGTTCTCCACGGAGGGGTTGAGGCGGGCGAACTGCGGCACGTCCAGATTCAAGTGCTTGTGGTCGAGTTTCTGGATCACCTGGCTATCCACGACCGCGTCGAGTCTCTCCACGAGCGTCACGCCACCGGCGGGGTCGATCGGCACCCGCACGGCCACCTCCACACGATAGTTGTGCCCGTGCCCGGAGGGGTTGTTGCACTTGCCGAACACACGGCGGTTCTCCTGATCGCTCAGCTCGGCGGCATGCAACCGGTGCGCCGCGGCAAACTCGTACTGCTGGCGAATGACCACGTGGCCCATATCCCGGCTCCGCCACCGTAGGCTATAAAACGGCGTCAAGGCCAAGTGAACCTCGGCCACCACCCCGCCCAGCGCCTCATGGAGCAACGCGCCGATCCGCCGCATCACCTGCCCCATCGGTGCGGCTGCCCCCCCGCCGCTCCCCCTGGCGAGCAGCCCCTCCAAGTAAGGCAGGACGCGCTCCTGAACAGCCCGATCGATCCTCTTGATGTCCAGGGAGTACCCCGTAATCGGGTCCACCTGCCCGGAGCAACACACGCCCAACTCATAATACCGGCCCAACCCCCGCATTGGAGGCCAGGCCGAAAACGCGTTGTGCCGCGGGGGCGACTCGGATGCCTCGGTGTGTCCCTCACCCGGCTCGGAACGCAGCGGTGCCGGCCCATTCAAGCAAAACCGTACCGTTCGCCTAAGGTAAACCATGTTTAAGTGGCGGATTATATCCCCTGCCCCAAGCCGCGGATTAACCCAGCTTCGATCCCGGAGCCGATCGGCCAAACGCATCGGTGGCGCGTCGCCAACCCATCCACCGCCGAGCGGATTGAAAAAAACCGCCTTACCCCCGGCCCAGATTGCCCGCAGCCGAACGTCTGCTAGTCTTGAGGCGATGATCCATCCGCACCGTTATCACCATTCAGTCGGCTGCCGCAACCCGACCCTGCGACGCACCCAACGCGGGTCCAGCGGCACGAACGTGGTCCTGGTGCTCGTGTTGGTCGGCTTGGCGGCAGCGACCATCGCCCTGCTCTACTGGCGCTCGGTCGGGCGCGCGATGCAGGAGCAGCAGCCCCAGCCCGCAGCAGGCCCTGCTCCGTTCGACGCGGCCTCGGCCCAAACCGAGCTCGAAGCCCTGCAGGAACACTTCAATCAAACCGGCGTCAGAGGCCTAACCGCCGATGCAAGCCTTGCCTCTGTACGGCGATTCGTCGAGAAATACCCGCGGTTCGCCCCGGGCCGCACACTCCTGGCCCAGGTGCTGATCTACGCGAACCAGCTCCAAGGGGCGTACGAACAGTTGGTGCTCAGTCTCGACTTGGACCCGAACCAGCCCGAGGTGCACCTGCTGGCCGGCACCGTTGCCTGTCAACTTAACCGCTTCGACGACGCCACCCGCCACTACTCTACAGCGGTCGGCTTGGAGCCCTCCAACGCCCGATACCGGCTCTATCTGGCCCAGGTGTACTTCAATCAGCAGAAGATCGAGCAGGCCCGAACCACCGCGTTGGAGGCGCTACGGTTGGACTCGTCCCTCCATCAGGCCTACGCCCTGCTGGCGGACCTCTATGCTCAACAGAACAAGCTGTCCCTAGCGCTAACCGAAATCGACCACGCACTGGCCCAGGCACCCGCGACCGGCCGTTCCACCGTGCTGGCGTACGTTCGCCGCAAGGCTCAATTTCTCCGCCGCAACAACCAGCCTGAAGAGTCGCTGCTGACCCTGCGCAGCCTCGGCCCTTCGGAGCAGGTCAGGCCGGACGTGCTGGAGGACATGGCGATTTGCTGGTCGATGCTAGGTGAACCGGCGAAGTCCGCCGCCCTGTTCGAGGACGCCCTGGCCATGGACCCCAGCCAGTGGCGCTTCGCCGCCGCCGCCGCGCGGTGGCGCCTCAGGATGGGCGATCGCGACGCCGCCCAACGCCACCTGGACACCCTCCGCAGAATCAACCCCAGCGCTCCGGAAATCCCCGAGCTGGAAGCCCAATTGCGGGGCCCCTCCATCCACGGCAGCGCAAACGGTGGGTGACGTCGCCAGCCTGTCTGACCGCGCCGCTGTCCCCACGTCGACGACCCGGGCTCACGCCCCATCGACAATCTTGCGGATGATGTTGGTCGTGCTGCGGCCCTTGACCAGCGGCACCAGCTCCACACGGCCCCCATACGACTCGACGAACTTGCCGCCGACCACCTCGCTGCGTCGATAATCGCCGCCCTTGACCAGCACATCGGGGCGAATCGCCCGCAACAGTTTCATCGGGGTGTCTTCTTCGAAGAGGACGACGTAGTCGACGCTCTCCAGCTCGCTGAGCACCATCACCCGGTCCTCCTGCCGGTTGACCGGGCGGCCCGGCCCCTTGATCCGGCGGATCGAGGCGTCGCTGTTAAGGCCGACGACCAGCAGGTCCCCCGCCTCCCGGGCCGATCTTAAGTAACTGACGTGCCCCGCGTGGAGGATGTCGAAGCAGCCGTTGGTAAAGGCGATCCTCTTGCCTTGCCTGCGGTGGGCCGCGACCTCCGGCAGCAGCTGACCCAGCGTGCGCAGCTTGCCCAACTGTTCGTGCTTCTGCTTTAGCAGGCTGACCAGCACCTCCTCCAACTCGATCGGGACGATGCCGAACCGCTCGACCTCCAGCCCCGCCGCCGCGTTGGCCAACCGCACCGCCGACAGCCAGTCCGCCCCGTTGGCCAGGGCCGCGGTGAGCATCGCCAGCACCACGTCCCCGGCGCCCGAGACGTCGTACACCGCGCGGGCCTGCGTGGGGACCATCCGCGGAGC
>JAJUHR010000064.1 GCA_029267795.1 Planctomycetota bacterium | reverse complement strand
TTGAGGTAGCCCGCGTCCTGGGCGGCGTCCATTAGCAACACCGCGGTGGAGGCGACCCAGGGGGCGGCGTAGCTGGTCTTCTCTTCGGGGACGACCAAGTCGGGTTTGACCCGTCCGCTGCGGTAGAGCTGCGGCGAAGACACGTCCGCGGAGCCGATCTTGTGCCGGGCATCGGTGCGACCGACGACGATGGCGTTGTAGGCGCTGGACAGCAGGGGTGTCTGGTTGACGACGGCAGAGGGATCGGTGGGGTTCGACTCTTCGTTTTCGATGCCGATCACCTGGACGAACTCGCGGCTTTCGACGAGATAATCCAGCCGCTCCAGGGCTTCGAGCGCGAAGGAGTGGGGCGCGGTGCCATCACCCCAGCTGTGGTTGGCCACGCGGGCGTTGGAGGCCTGGGGTGCCGACCCACCCATGACTTTCAGGAAGCTGTCGGTCAACCAGGGGCCGGCCTGGTAGAGATCGATCGTGTCGACAGCGGGGGTCATCGAAGACCCTTGGCCGTAGAAGCGCAGCCCGACGCTCTTGGCGTGCATGGAGACGCCGCTCGGTCCGTTCAGTGGGTTGATCGTCTTGCCCGCAAACAGGGCGTCGATCGGGGGGATTTCATCCGGCAGGTAGTTCGAGTTCGTGTCCAGCGCTTCGACTTGCACGACGTGGAATCCGCCACCATCGGGGGCCGTGCCGACGGCGCTGACCAAGTCGTCGTACCGGATTGCTTGCTTAACTGTGCCGGGCGAAGCGGCGATCGCGCTGCATGAGAGGACGCAGGTTACGATCGTTCCCAGGATGGTCGCCGCTGGTCGCATTACTCATCCTCCTCCCACCCTTAGAGTGGTATGAACCTCGCAGAACCCTGGGCTTGCCGATCGTGCCGAAGCTGAGGCCGCCGTCCTCGGGATTCAAGGCACACGGGGGGGTAAACCAGGTTGCGAAAAAGGTTCTGATCCGAACCCCTCGCCCGATGCTTTGTTAAAACAAGATTCCCCCTTCGACTTTAGTGAGGTTGTTATCTTAACATTCAAGCCCAAATCTACAAAACTTTATAATGGTTTGAATTTAGTTAGTAGCCTCCCTTATCTACCGTCGGGCGTGGTTGGCAAGCTCTCAGTTCGGCCGGTTCACCTGCTGCGCTGCAAGATCTGAGGGAAGCGGTCGAGGGGAACCGGTGATGGTGCGGTGGCGAGGACCGGTGAGCAAGGGGGCGTGAGATCGATTCAACAAGTCGACGAGAGTCTGCGATGGAATTGCCGCAAAACAATAGTGAGTGGTATGCGCGGGGTTTAAGGTTTTCGTGCACCCAATGCGGCCGGTGTTGCAGCGGCCCGGCCGGGTTTGTTTGGTTCACGCCCGCGGAAGCGCAGCAGATCGCCGAGCATCTAGGCATCGCATTAAACAGCTTCTATGAGGCCTACGCCAGGAAGCTTCGAGGCAGGTGGTCGATGCAGGAGCGGGACTCGGTCAGTGGTCGGGATTGCGTGTTTTTAACGCGTGATCGTGCGGGGCGGGCGGCGTGCTCGATCTATCCCGTTCGGCCGGCGCAGTGCCGCACTTGGCCGTTTTGGCCGGAGAACCTGGTGACGCCCGAGGGTTGGAGGCGGGCGGCGAAGAGCTGCCCGGGTATGGATCGAGGTCGGTTCTACCCGATCGAGCAAATTCGGATCATCCGTGACAGCAACCCCTGATACGGTGATGGGAAGCGGGGCTGTGGAGCCGGCGCTCTGGTTGCAATGGCGCGAAGCGGCACGGCGGCCCGAGGTGGCCGAAGGCGTGCGAAGTCTTTATGCCCGGCTTGATCAGCAGGTGCGTGAGCATGGGCCGGTGTGCTGGGCGAGCGGGCGTTGCTGCCAGTTCGAGCGGTTCGGCCACCTTTTGTTTGTCACCGGGCTGGAGGTGAGTTGGCTGATCGGGCAGGCGCGAAGTGGTAGCGGCGTGCCTGAGTCGGGGGCGGTGCCAGTCTGGCGGGAAAGAGACCGAGGCGACGGTTGTCCCTTTCAACAGGAGGGGCTGTGTTCGGTCCATGTGTTCCGTCCGATGGGCTGCCGGGTGTTCTTCTGTCAGCGGGGCACGTCCCAGTGGCAGCAGGAGCTTTATGAGCGATTTCTTTCGGAGTTGCGGCGGCTGCACGAGGCGTGGTCCCTGCCGTATCGGTACCTTGAATGGCGTTGGGCTCTGATGGAAGCGCTCAAGCACGCTCCTCTCGCTTTTTCAGGCTGAGGCATAGTTGCATAAGATATTTACCAAAATATAGTTGCGAGATTATACACTTGAAAAGCAGGGGTTAGCTTCGTAATCGATGATCATGATGGTGGAGGGGGGAGGAGGGTAGCTTGCCTTACTGCGAGGGTTCAGGATCGGAGGGCGGCTAAGCGATGTCGGCTAGAGGCTGTCGAAGAGAAAAAGAACATAAGGTATTTTTTAAGAAGCGCCTTGCGAAGTAAGTATCAGGTCTGATTTATATTTTGCGATTGGCGGATTTCGGACGTATTCTTTTCGCAAGGCAATTCGTTATTCAATTCTGACACGGGAGGAATGGGGTTTGGACATTTCAGCTCGCCGCGCTACGTCTTCGGAGGGAATCGGGGAAGCCTTGGGACGTATTCCGTCGGGGTTGTTCATCCTTACCGCCCGGCACGAGGGGCAACGGATGGGCATGCTCGCCAGCTGGGTGCAGCAGGTGTGCTTCGAGCCGCCGATGGTCAGCGTGTCGATCGCCAAGGGGCGGGGGATTTTGGCGCTAATCAGTGAATCGCGCCGATTTGCCTTGTCGCAATTGGCGCGGGGGGATAAGAGCACGTTGCGCCGGTTTGCCAGTCGGCCGGACGATGGCGAAGACCCGTTCCTCGGGGTGGAATTGCTCCCGCCCAATGGCGTGGAAGACCCGGAGGCCCCGAGCCTGCCCATCCTGGCAGCGGCGGTGGCGTATTTGGAATGCCAAGTGATGTACCACTTCGACGTGGAGGGGGACCACGACCTGTTCGTGGCTGCGGTGCGCAAGGGGGCGGCACGTAGCGGCGACCCCTACGTGCACATCCGCACCACCGGCTTGAAGTACTGACCCCCCGCTTACCTGCCTATTTAGTCCGGCCTGATTCGGCGGTAACATAATCCGCCATGCCAGAGTCCACCTTACCCGTCGGTATTGGCGACCCGGTCAATCAGAAGATCCTTGCGGTGTCGGAGGACCGCCTGGAGGGATTTTACGCCGACCCATTCGCTGAGGTCGGCCGGCGTACGGGGCTGGAGCTACCGGTAGTGATCGAGCGTATCCGGGCGATGCTCGAGGGGGGGACGATCCGGCGGGTGCGGCAGACGCTGATGTCGTCGAACCTGGCGCCAGGGGCGCTGGTGGCTTGGCGGGTTCCGCCGGAGAAGCTCGACGCCGCGTTTGATTTCATGTTTGGGCGGGACCCGTTCTCTGGGCACGTGGTGATCCGCACGACCGACACGACGACCGCGGGATCGACGTACAAGCTGTGGACGACGCTGAAGGTGCCGCGCCCGTTCTCGATGCAGAAGCATTGCGAGTTTCTGGCGCAGCAAACGGGTGCGGTGACCTTCCGCCTGATGCCCGCCAAGTGCATGTTTGCGCTGGGCGTGGGGCACGTGAGGCGGCGGACGATCGAGCCGGGGAGCAAGAGCGACGAACCGGGCGAGGTGATCGACACGGGCGTGATCGAATTAAGCGAGTTGGATTGGCGGGTGCTGATAGCGCTGAAGCGCGAATTCGAGCCGCAGGAGGTGTGCCCGGACCCCTGGCGGGTGCGAGCCGAGGAGGCGGGTGTGCCCCTGGAAGTTTTTCTCGCCACGGCGCGGTCGCTGAACGAACGTGGCGTGATCGGGCGGTTCTCGACGTTCCTCGAGCACGTCAAGCCCCTGTCCGACGGTCAGCGTGTGACGCGGTTCAACGCGCTGTTCCACTGGGCGGTGCCTGCGGGGCGGGAGATCGAAGCGGGGCGAGAGGTCGGCCGGCACCACATCCTGACGCACGCGTACTGGCGCGAGGGCGGGCCGGAGTTCCACAACGTGAACCTGATGGCGGTGGCACACGGCACGGACAAGGGGCTGTTGCTGCGGCACAAGGCGGCGATCGACGAGCACCTGCGGTCGGTGGGGATCCCGGTGAGCTACACCAACGTGTTCTGGGGCGGCCGCAGCGAGATCAAGCCTTCGGAGGTTTCGCCGATCGCCTACCGGCAGTGGTGCCAGCAGGTGGGCCTGGACCCCGAGCAGATGAAGGCGTAACAGCGTAGCTCCCTCGTTTTGGCGCCGTTTCGTTCGAGAACGCCCGTTTCCCCCTTGCGCGCGGATTTTCTGACACAATTGCGGTCTATGGTGGAAGACCCGGAGGCTGCGGCGACGACCGGCGGCGAGGCTCGCGCCGTGGAGGAACCCCTTGGCGTACAGGGTCTGCCCATCCGGCGGTACAAGCTGACGATCGCGTACGACGGGGCCGACTTCCACGGGTGGCAGGCGCAGTCGCCGCGGGCGTGCGCGGAGCCGCCGGTGCGCACGGTGGCGGGGGTGGTGCGGGGGGCGTTGATCGAGCGGCTGCGGCAGCCGGTGACGCTGGTGGGCGCTAGCCGAACGGACGCCGGCGTGCACGCGAACGGTCAGGTGGCGCACTTCGACGCGGCGACGTCGATCCCGGTGGACAGGCTTCCCAGCGCGATCAACAGCCGCCTGCCGCTGGACGTGGAGGTCACTGCGGCGGAAATGGTCCCAGCTACGTTCGACGCGATCAGCGGAGCCAAGAGCAAGCAGTACCGCTACCGCATCTTCAACAGCACGCACCGGCCGCTGCTGCTGCGGCGGTTCGTCTGGCATTGCTGGTGTCGGCTGGACCTTGACCGGATGAATGACGCGGCGGCCCGGCTATTGGGCACGCACGACTTCGCAGGGTTCGCGGCGGCGGGGCACAACCGGCGATCGACGGTACGAACGGTGCTGGCCTGCCGGGTGGAGCACGACCCGCCTCAGGTGCACGTGGTCGTGGAGGGGGATGGGTTTCTCTACAACATGGTGCGGATCATCGCGGGCACGCTGGTGGAGGTGGCGCGGGGCCGCTATGAGCCGGGGGTGATCGATCGGATATTGAGCACGGGCGACCGGCGGCTTGCTGGGCCAACGCTGCCGCCGCACGGCCTGTGCCTGGAGTGGATCAGGTACTAGGCGTTTCTCGTTTGGGTGTATTGCGATGAAACGTGGGGGTACTTGGGTGGAGCGAAGCGACACCACGGCAAAAACCGGGGCACCGTTGCGCTCTGCCCCAGCCACCCCCGATCCGCGGAGCGCCGTACCCCAAATGAAAAACGCTGTAGGGGGTGTTTAGTCAGGCGTAGCTGTGCAGGCCGGCCAGGAGCAGGTTGACGCCCCAGTAGGTCCACAGCATCACGAGGAACCCCACGACGCTAAGCCACGCGGTGACCAAGCCGCGGTTGCGTACCGCGAAGCGCAGGTGAATCACAATCAGGTAGATGATCCAGGTCAGCAACGCCCAGGTTTCCTTGGGGTCCCAAGCCCACCAGCGGCCCCAGGCGTGGTCGGCCCAGTACGCGCCTAACAGGATTCCCGCGCCCAGGACCCAAAACGCCAGTTGAAGGACGACCATCTGGGCACGGTCGAGGTCGTGGAGCAGCGCGACCCTGGCGGGGGTGGCGGCGGGGGGTCGGGTCGGGTTGGCGTAGCTTAGGCCTGTCGCACCCAGGCCTGCTGCGGCGAATCGCTCGGCGGGTCGCCCGTGCAGGTAGTGCGCCGCCAGGTAGAACGCGCTGACGAAGAATCCCAGGGCGATCAGGCCGTAGCTGAACAGCACCATGTTCACGTGGAAGTAGAGGATGCGACTGGTGGCGAGGATGCCGGCGACTTGGCCGACGTCGTGGGAGGGGATCGGCACGGTGTTGGCCAGGAGCAGGGCGCAGCCGGCCATGGCGGCGGCCGCGGCGCCGAAGAGCCACTGGCGGCGGGCGAGCATCAGGGCCGCGCCCACGAGCGTGGCGAACCACGTGATCGCCATGAAGGACTCGAACTGGTTGTGGATCGGCCAGCGCCCCGCCAGCACCCCACGAACAGCGACGCCCGCGGTGTGCGCCAAGAAGCCGGCGGCGAACAGGATCAACCCGGACCGGATCAGCCAGAGTCGCTGCGTGCCGAACGCGATCAGCAGCAGGATCAGGGCGCCGAAATAGGCCCAGTGGCCGACCGTGAACTTGTCGGTGATGTTGTAGAGGTATTCGGCCTGGCGGACCCAGGGGGCGGGGTACGACGCGGGGTTCAGCCGGGGCAAGTCGTCCGCGAGGGCGGCGAGCAGTACGTTGACGCGTACGGCGTCGGCGGCGCGCCAGACGTCGCGGAGTTGAAGGAACCGCTGCTGGATTGAGGCAATCGCGTCGGTGGCGGGGGCGGCCGCATCGCGAGCGGGCCGTACCGGCGCGGGCCCGGCGTCCGCGCGGCTGGGGGCGTCCATCGGATCCAGGACGTGAGCCCACTGGTCGCTGCCGGGGCCGGGGCTGATCAGGTAGAACGACGCCCCGATCTGATCGAACGAATACACGGCCAATCGCAGCTGCCTCAGGGCCTTGTCGAGCGTGAGGTTGCCGGTCATCGCGCCTAGGACCTGAGCGATGTGGGGCGTAACGAGCATGCGCGGGGTCAGCCGGCCTCGCTTGAGCCAGGTTTCTTGTTCAGCGGGGGGCAGGTGGCTGACGAGCTGGCGGCGCAGGTCCAGGACTTCGACGTAGATCAGCGGCTTGTCGTAGTAGTAAGAGGGTTCGAACAGCAGGTCCAGGAGAGTGAACACCGGGTCGTAGGTGACACCGGTGGCGGGATCGGTCCAGCGGGGTTTGCCGTAGATGCGTGTCAGCTGTTCGCGGGCCAGGGTGTCGATGATCTTGGCTCGGCCGCCTTCGAATACGGCGAGCCTGCGGAAGGCGCTGAGGTCGAGCTGCGCCGCGAACTGTTGGTGCCGCTGGGGGGTCGGCGGAGCTGGCGGGGCATCGGGGGCCAGCGCGGAGGGGCCTGTGGCCACCTGGGGCGGCGGGGATGCCTCCGGCAGGCTGTTACCCTGCGGCGCGGATCGCACTTGCCCCAGGGCGGACGCGTGGATGCAACACAGCAGCGTTAAGACCGCGGTGGTGGTGATTGAAAATCGCATGCAATTCCTCACGGGTCGCGGCGACGGATCTTGTGATGTTAGCCTGATGTTAGCCGCCCGCCGTGAAACCGGCGGCGCCAAGGCCCTATGCCGCCGACGCGACGGGTTCACCGGCCTGCGGGGCGGCCTGGGCGCGGAGCTTGCGGCTTTGGCGGCGCAGCAGCAGGGGTTTGACGTAGAACGCCCACGGGATGCCCACCACCACCAGGCATGCGCCGATGAAGATCGCCCGGATGCCCACGTTGTTGCCCACGCCTAGGATGGTGTAGCGCTGCTGGTGGAGGTAGCGACCGGCGTCGTCGCGGGCTTGGTGGTTCGGGTCGCTGCGGTCGCCGGGATCCCAGCCGATCTGACTCAATTTGATCCCCCGATAGACCCACGGGTTGTTCAGGCGGGCCTGGCCTTGGTGGAACGAGCCGGTGGGGCGGCTGGTGTGATCGAGGTCGAGGATCGAGAGGCTGGCCACGTAGTCGCGGGGGATGTCCGTGCCGGGATAGGGCTGCATCTGGAAGTCATCGAGCGCGATGGCGAAGGGCAGTTCGCGTTCGAGTCGGCTAAAGGCCAGGTAAATCGTGCGAGGGCGGTCGCTGCCGCCGGGACCAGGGGGCAGATCGACCCGCACGGGGCGGCTGGCTTCGTCGGGATATCGCGGGTACCGCATGTGCGTCAGCCAGACGCGCTCCCGCCAAACAGGATCGGAAGCTCCCGCGGTGGGATCCACCTCCAGGTCTACCGGCAGCAGGGCGTGGAGGTACGTGCCCTCATCCTTCGGCAGGCGCTGCTCCTTGGGCGTGATGGCGGGCTGCAGGACTTGCGTGACGTTGTGTAGGCGCTGGGTGACGTAGGCCCAAAAGACCTCTCCGGTGGAATCGAACACGGGCAGGCGGTGATCGCTGAGGGTTGAGAGCGCCGCAGGCTGGCCCGGTAGGCGCACGAGCACTTGCAAGTCCGGGTTATCGGCGCGCGAGATCAGGCGGTACTGCAGCTTGCGGGCGTCGATGTATGTCAGGCGGATCGCTGGGTCGGGGGCGACGCGCTTGCCCATCGGGCCGACGTTGGGGTCGCCCGGGGCCGGGACGAAATCCTGCGTGCGTTCGGGGTAGCGGTGCAGGGCGATCCGGCGGAAGGCGCGGTCGCCTTGGGTCACTTGGACGAGCGCGCGGGTGTCGTGGGCGCCCTCGTACCCGCGCGTGGTGAAGGTCATGCCGTAGTCGCCGATCGACTCGATCCGCAGGGTGTAGCCCGTGTCGCCGGCGTGGATTTCCTGTCCAGGTGAGATGGCGT
>JAJUHR010000444.1 GCA_029267795.1 Planctomycetota bacterium | reverse complement strand
TGTTTGCACGCTGTGCCCGCGCCAGTGCCACATTCCTGAAGGCCAGCGGGGGTTTTGTTTTGTACGCGCGAACGTCAACGGGGTGTTGGAGCTGACGACGTACGGGCGCAGCTCGGGCTTCTGCATCGACCCGATCGAGAAGAAGCCGCTGAATCATTTCCTGCCCGGGACGCCGGTGCTGTCGCTGGGGACGGCCGGGTGCAACCTAGGGTGTAAGTTCTGCCAGAACTGGGACATCTCCAAGAGCCGGGAGATGGACCGCTTGGCGGCCCAGGCGACGCCGGAGGCGATCGTAGAGGCGGCGAAGCGCACCGGCTGCCGCAGCGTGGCGTTCACCTACAACGACCCGGTGATCTGGGCGGAGTACGCGATCGACATCGCCAAGGTCGCCCGGCAGGAGGGGATCAAGACGGTGGCGGTCACCGCGGGGTACATCTCGCCGGAGCCGCGGCGGGAGTTCTACCAGTGGATGGACGCAGCCAACGTCGACCTTAAAGCGTTCACCGAGACGTTCTATCGCAAGTTGACCCAGACCCACCTGGAGCCGGTGCTGGATACGCTGCGGTACCTGCGGCACGAAACCAACGTGTGGTTCGAGATCACCAACCTCATGATCCCCTGGGAGAACGACAAGCCCGAAGAGATCGCCCAGATGTGCGATTGGATCTTGAAGAACTTGGGCGACGACGTGCCGCTGCATTTCACGGCGTTCCACCCCGATTTCAAGATGATGGACCACCCGCCCACCCCGCACGAGACGCTGGTCCGCGCCCGGGAGCAGGCGATCGAAGCGGGCCTCAAGTACGTGTACGTAGGCAACGTGGACGACGTGCAGCGGCAGAGCACGTATTGCCCGAACTGCGGCGAGCTGCTGATCGAACGCAACTGGTACGAGCTGGGGGCATATCGCTTACAGGGTAATCGGTGTGGAAGGTGCTCCGCGTGGATCCCAGGTGTGTTCGAGGCAAGCCCTGGCCACTGGGGGCGCCGGCGCGTGCCGCTGATGGTCGACGAAGCAGCGGCGTGAGGGGTGGGGGAGGGGCGTCGGGTTGCGCACGGGGCCCGTTCATGACCGGGATAAACCAAGCCAAGACGCTGACCGCTGCCGACCTTAACGACACGCACCTGCGGGTCTTGGTCGAACACACGCGTGGCGTGGTGGAGGCGGCGGTGAAGCGGGAGCTGTACGAACGGACCTTGCCCGCGGAGTTGGAGGAGGCGCACGCGCACGGGCTCTTCGTGACCCTGCGGCGCGGCGACGTGCTGCGGTCGTGCTACGGGCGATGGGGCGGCGTGCAAAAGCGGCTGGGGTTTTTATTGCCGGCTGCAGCGGGCGACGCGGCCTGCCGCGACCCACGGTTCCCGCCGATCCAATTGACCGAGCTGCCCCATCTGAGCATCGATCTTTCCCTCATCTACGACCCAGTGGTGGTTTCGGCTGTGGGTGAAGAGCGGGCAAGCGCGGTTCAGGTGGGGGTGCATGGGCTGGTGATTACGCATCCCATGGGTAGTGGGTTGTTGCTGCCACAGGTCGCGGTGGAGGCCCAGTGGGACGCGTGGACGTTCCTCGAGCACACGGCCCGCAAGGCGGGGCTTCCCCCGGACGTTTGGTGGGCAGATCCGGCGGCTAGGTTGATTACCTTTCGGACACGCCTGGCGACGGACGACTCCCCGGGCACACCCCCACGAGACGCGCTCG
>JAJUHR010000337.1 GCA_029267795.1 Planctomycetota bacterium | reverse complement strand
GGCATCGCGGAACACGCGGTTGGGGGTCGTGCTGGCGGCGATCCGCACGGCTTTGTCGAACACCACGCCGCTGCGAATCAGCGTCGAAACCACCAGCGCAACCCGGCTGACCGTCTGCTTCCGCAGCATCTCGCCGAGGATAGGGATCCGCAGCTGCAAGCGGTGCCACGCGGTTCGGCCCCGTTCGCTTTGAAGAGCGGCCCGGGCGGCAAGCGCTAGGGCCCCCGCGGCAGCGAGTAGCAGCCACCACCAGCTCAGCAAAAAGTCGCTGATGGCCTTGACGACGCGGGTGGCCAGGGGCGGCTCCCGCCCCGCTTCCAGCAGCGCGCCGAGCAGGTTCGGGACGACGAAGGTCATCAGGAAGACGCTGACCAGGACGCCGACCACGAGCACAAAAGCGGGGTACATCAGGGCGCTGGCCACGCGGTTCTTCAGGTGCAGGGACCGCTCCTTGAACTCCGCCAGCCGATCGAGCGAAGACTCCAGAGTGCCCGCGTTTTCTCCGACCTCGACGATGTGCAGGCACAGGGCATCGAAGACCGCCGGGTGGTCGCGCATCGCATCGGCCAAGCTGGCGCCGCTGGCCACGCGGTCCCGCAGCATCAAAAGGACGCTGTGGAAATAGCCGCGATACTGCTTCGCGGTCGTGTCGATGGCTTCCAATAACGGGACGCCGACGGCCAGGAGCGTGGCCAACTCACGCACCCAGGAAACCACCGAAGCGGTCGGTCTGAAGGCCCAGTTCCAACGCCAGGCTCCCAACCCCAGGGCGGACCTTTCGTCGGCGATTGCCTGGATGGTCAGCCCCCGAGCCCGCAGCGATTCCCGCGCCTGCCGGGGCGTATCGGCCACGATCGTGCCCCGCACCGTCGACAGGTTGGCGTCGAGCGCTCTGAATGCGAAGACCGCCATCGGATGCACTCCCCCAAAAGGCCTATGGGCAAAGCCTCCAGACCGCCTATTCTCCCCGTTCGAGTCACTCCTCCTGAATCCGCGTGATGATCCGGCTGATCTCTCCGATCGTGGTCAGGCCGCGCAGCATCTTTTCGATCCCGTCCTCGGCCAGGGTTTTCATGCCCGCAGCCACGGCGGTCTGTTTGATCTGCGAAGCCATGGCGTGGGAATAAATCTGCGCGCGGATCGGTTCATCCACGACCAGCAGTTCGAAGACCCCCACCCGGCCGCGGTACCCGGTCTGTCGACAGGCGGGGCAGCCCTGGCCCTTGACCATCGAGCGGGTATCGATCCGCTGAGGGTCCAGGCCAATCTTCAGCAACTGGCGCGGCGGCGGGGTGTAGGGCTTGGCGCACCGGTCGCAGGTCCGTCGCACGAGCCGCTGGGCCATCACCCCAACCAGAGAGCTGGCGACCAGGTAGGGCTCGATGCCCAGGTCCAGCAGGCGGGTGACGGCGCTGGCCGCGTCGTTGGTGTGCAGGGTCGAGAGCACCAAGTGACCGGTCAGGGCCGACTGGATGGCCATCACCGCGGTTTCCCGGTCGCGGATCTCCCCGACCATGATCACGTCCGGGTCCTGCCGCAGCACGCTCCGCAGCCCGCTGGCGAAGGTCATCCCCTTCTTGTCGCTGACCTGCGTCTGGCTGATGCCCGGCAGCTGATACTCGATCGGGTCCTCGAGGGTCAGGATGTTGCGTTCCTTGCAATCGAGTTCTTGCAAGACCGCGTAGAGGGTCGTGGATTTGCCGCTGCCGGTGGGGCCGGTGACCAGGACCAGCCCGTGTTCAGCCGTCACCAAAGAGCGGAACCGTGGCAGGGTCGAGCCGTCCATCCCCAGCTCGCCCAGGGAGTACAGTCGCGAGGTTTTGTCCAGCAGCCGGATCACGATCCGCTCGCCGAAGCTCGTGGGGATCGAGGAAATCCGCAGGTCGATCAGGCGGTCGCCCACCTGCACGGTCGTGCGGCCGTCCTGGGCGAGGCGCTTCTCGGCGATGTTCATCCTCCCCATCACCTTGACCCGGCTGACCACCTCCTCCTGCGTGTTCTTGGGCAAATCAAAAGTATCGTACAGCACGCCATCGATCCGCATGCGGACAACAAGCCTGTCTTCGTAGGGTTGCAGGTGCACGTCCGAGGCCAGCAGCTTCACGGCTTCGAACAGGATCAGGTTGACCAGCTTGACCACCGGCGCACGGGTGGCCACGTCGAGCAGGTCCTCCCGGCTCTGCAGATGTTGGACCTCCTCCAGCACCTGTTGACGGTCGAGGGTTTCGATGACCTCCAGGGCCTGGCCCTGCCGCTGCTGGTAGGCCGCGTTAATCGCGGCGCTGACCGCGGGCTTCGGCGCCAGCATCGGCTTGATCGCGCAGCCCAGGTACCTGGAAACCACTTCGGCCTGGGACCAGGCGCCCAGATCGCTCAAAGCCAAAGGCATGTAGCCGTTCTGGGCTTCCAGGCCCAGCAGGCTGTGCCTGCGCGCAAAGCCAATCGGGACCCTTTCGATAAACACCGCGGACGGGTTATAGCCGGAAAGGTCTTCGAGATACGGGACGCCGAGGGTTTGAGCGAGGGACCGCAACTCCGTTGGATCCTGCCGCGGCGAGGGAGTGTCTCGCCCAGCCAAAGCGCCCCCGGAAGGACTGTGAGGCAACGGCAGCCGCGGCCGCGAGCCGGATTCAGCCGGCCGGTTCCGCGAGTCTGCTGAGGTCGCGTTGTCTTGAGCCACATTCATG
>JAJUHR010000314.1 GCA_029267795.1 Planctomycetota bacterium | reverse complement strand
GTGCCACGGCCCGGGCGAGAAGTGGCTCAACCCGCACGCCGAAAAGGGCTGGACCTCCAAGCAGCGTCAGGCGATCGGCGCCAAGGGGTTGCTCGACCAGTTCGGGCTCTGCGACACCTCGAACTTGGCGGTGCGGGCCAATACCTGCGTCGCCTGCCACCTGCAGACCGATAAGGACATGATCGACGCCGGCCATCCCGCGCAGGAATTCGAGCTGTACGCGTACAACTACTACACCTCGAAGAAACCGGATGCCGAGTTCCTGATCCACTGGGAAGAGCCCTCGCGCCAGATGCGTGACGCGGCTCTGTGGGCCGTGGGGCAGGCGGCCTCCCGTGTCGCGGCGGAAGCGCAGATCGCTCAATGGAAGAGCAAGGGTTGGGACATTAAGGACGCGCAGGGGCTGCTGGCGATTTATGAAGCCGGCGTCGCGGTGGCGAAGAAGCACTTCGGAGCCGACACCGTCCAGGGTCTGGCCGAAGCCCGGATCACCCCCCAGAGCGCCGCCGCCGCCGCGGTCGACCTGGCCAAGGCCGCCCCGCAGGCGAGCAACGCCGAGCAGCGACGCGCCATCGCGTTCGGCGTCGCGGCCCTGGGCAGCGCCGTGTTCGACGGCTCGGGCCGGGACGTGCCCGACGAGTTCTGGGAGGCGTACATCGCGGCGACCTCCGGCGAAGGGGGCGACCCCTACCTAGCGGCACTGAACCAAATGGTCGAGCTGGCGAACAAGCAATAACACACGGCCCGACGGGACAACGATCTGGCGCAACCCGGCAATGCACATGCCGGCTACAATCGCATCAATGAACACCGAACGCTTGCGGCCATAACCCGGGATCGCGGCACCGAACCTGCCGGCTTGGTAACGATCACGAGGACGCAACTTCGCCCGCGACCTTTCTTTCGAAGATTGATTGATCCCATGCCTAAGCCGACTCGCATCGTGATCCTCGGGGGCGGGTTCGCAGGGGTGTACACCGCCAAACACCTGATCCGCCTGGCTACGCCGGAGCACCCCGTTGAGGTGCACATCGTCAACCGCGAGAACTACATGGTCTTCCAGCCGATGCTCCCGGAGGTGATCTCCGGCAGCGTAGGCGTGGCCGACACCGTCAGCCCCATCCGCCGGATCGTCCCCCGGGCCCTCTTGCACATGCGCGACGTGGAGAAGGTGGACTTAAAAGCCAAGGCCGTGACCTGCTCGCCCGGCTTTCGCCCGCGCCCGCTGACCCTCGAGTACGACCACCTGGCCATCAGCCTGGGCAACGTCACCGACTTCCGCGGGACCACGGGCCTGGCCGAGCACGCCAAACCCTTCAAGACCCTCGGCGACGCCCTGGCCCTGCGTAACCACGTGATCCACGTCCTGGAAGAAGCCGACACCGAACGCGACCCCGCGTTGCGCCGCCAGATGCTCACGTTCGTGGTCGCCGGCGGCGGGTTCTCGGGCGTGGAGGTCATCGCCGAGCTGCACGACTTTGTCCGCCGAGCGGTGCGGGCGTACCCCCACATCGCCCAGGACGAGTGCCGGTTCGTCCTGCTGCACTCGCGGGAGCGGATCCTGCCGGAGATCGACGAATCATTGGCGCTGTACGCCCAGGACTTGCTGCGCGACCGGGGGATCGAGCTGATGCTCAACACCAGGCTCGCTGCCGCCACCGCTGAGCACGCCATCCTCAAGGATGGGACGCGGCTCCCGACCAAGACCCTCGTCGCGACGGTGCCGAGCAACCCCAACCCTGTTGTCGAGGCGATCGACCTGCCCAAGGACCGCGGGACGTTGCGGGTGGACGGGTTCCTGCGCGTTCAGGGTTACGACCATGTCTGGGCGCTGGGGGATTGTGCGTTGGTGCCCCTGCCGGACTCGACCCAAGACCAACCTCACTACGCCCCACCGACCGCGCAGCACGCGATCCGCGAGGCTGCCCTGTGCGCCCAGAACATCCACGCCACGATCCGCGGCAAGACGCTGAAGCCCTTTACTTTCGGCGGGCTCGGATCGCTGGCGGCCCTGGGCCACCGGCGGGGGGTCGCCCAGCTGTTGGGCCTGAAGGTGGCCGGCTTCCCCGCCTGGGTCCTGTGGCGGTTCATCTACTGGACCAAGATGCCGGGGCTCGAGTGCAAGCTCCGCGTCGGCCTGCGGTGGTTCCTGGACCTGTTCTTCCCGCCCGAGCTGGTGCAGCTGCGCGTCGGGCGCAGCTCCGGCGTCGCCAACGAACACTTCGAGCCGGGCCAGAACGTCTTCGAGCAGGGCGACCTGGGCGACCGCGTCTACATCATCATCAGCGGCAAGGCGCAGGTGTTGCGCAAGCGACCCGACGGCAGCGGCGAAGACGCCATCGCCACCCTCGGCCCCGGCCAGTACTTCGGCGAGATGGCGCTGCTCCACCGCGTCCCGCGCAACGCCACCGTCCGCTGCGTCGAACCCCTGAACGTCCTGAGCATCGAAAAGGGCGATTTCAAAGCGCTGGTCACCCACCTCGACGAGATGCGCAGCGGCTTCGAACGCACCGCGGCCCAGCGGGCCCAGCCCGCCACCACGCCCACACCGAGCTGACGCTTCACTTGGATTCCAGCACGATCTGGCCGGCAAAGTCTGGCCCCGGCGGTCGCTGGGCGTGCTCGCTGGCCCTTTGGCGGTACAACCGACTCAGCTCGCTTTCGCCAAACTCCTGCTCCAGCGATTCCAGGCGCCGCAAGCACCGTCGGAAATCGGCCGCCATGAACGCGTCCACCACCGCCGCCGTACGCTCCACCAGCCGGCGCTGCTTGTCCGTAGCCTCGGCCTGGAGGCACAGCGGCTCATACGTCATCACGCCCTCGCTCTTGCCCACCACGTGCAGCCGAGCGATCGGCCGAAACAGGAAATGATCCCACGCCAGCTCCGCCGCCCGCTGGTTGCACAGCACCCACGTGCCCGTGTACTTGTTCGCCGACTCCAGCCGTGCCCCCAGGTTCACCGCGTCGCCCAGCACCGTGTAATCGCTGGCGCTGGCC
>JAJUHR010000158.1 GCA_029267795.1 Planctomycetota bacterium | reverse complement strand
CCGGTACTCACCGAGGGGGAAGCATTTCGCGTTTGAACCCTTGCCTTACAAGAGAGAATGGTTGGCCCGCAAGTACCCTTGGGCTGTGGTGAAGTCATTGGCTTTGAGTGATTGTTCTGGGGAGGTTGAATTTTGCTATCAGCCTAAGCGATCTGGGTTTAGCGGTCTTAGGGTTCACGGGTCCCCGGAAAAGGCGAAAAAGGTTAGCAGGTTTAAGGTCAAGTGCGAGCGGTTGGACGATGTTTTACCCAATGACCTTGATGTGGGGTTTATGAAAGTGGATGTGGAGGGGGCTGAACTTTCTGTCTTTCGCGGATCGACGGAGGTTTTGCGTCGATGCAAGCCCGTGATTTTGTTCGAGTGCACGCGATCGGGCCTGAAGGCGTTTGAGATCTCACCCAGGGCGATATTCGACTTTCTGGTCGAAGAGCAAGGATATCAGATCTATCTGCCTCGCGATTGGCTGCATGGAGATAGCCCCTTATCTTACGAGGGGTTTACGAAGGCCATGTCATACCCGTTTCAGGCTTTTAACTTCTTGGCGTGTCCTGCGGCGGTCTCTTAAGGATGCGCTTTGGGGGCCTGCCGGGGTCAGGTTGCAGTAGAAGTGCGGGTTACCGCCTGCGTTCGGAACCGGGGTATCGCTGCGCTCTGCCCCAGCCACCCCGCCGTCGGCCAGGTGGTGCGCACAGCGCACCCTACGAATTGGCAGGCCGATGACCTGCCCTACGGGTTGAGTCATCATGTCCAGGCAGGATCGGACCTGCCGGGTATCACCGGTTTTTTCCGGACAGACGTCAGCCAGGAGTTAACAAAAATCCTTGCTCGACGGGTGATCCTGTGGTAAAAAGTCTGTATGTAAATGGGGTTGGGTGCGTTGGAGCGGCCTCGCGCTGGGGGGAGGGTGCGGTATGCTTGGGCATTGCCAGACAGGAGGGTTATCATGACCTCTCGCCGCCCAGTTTCGATGCCTTGTGCGCGCAGTATCTTTGCTGCGGGTGTCATAGCGACGGTCTCGGGTGCGGTGAACGCTGAGACTATTGTGAGTTGGTCGCAGGTCTACCGGGAGAAGATGCCGGGCAACGTGACCTACCGAGGGGGGTCCCTCACGAATAGTCCCCAGATTGTTAGCGGGATCGACGTCAACGGAGACGGGCGGGTTACCAACGAAACGCTGGTTCATTTCCGATTCAGCATGACGGAGCCACTGAACCCGCTGCCCCCGTATCACGTCGAGTATGACAGCGCGATTTTTTATGGGGGGTTGGTTGGGCGGTACGTGAACGTGGACTACGCTGCGGGTAAGAACCCGATCTCTCAGGCGACGGTGCAGCACGAGCCGAATGCGGACCGGACCGGGTACATCAGCCGAATGACCTTTGACCATTATGCCCCGGCGAAGTGGTACATCCTGGGGGATAAGAGCGACGACCTGACGAACTTCAGCGCGGCGTTCATGTGGCGGAAGGACGGGTTCCTCAACGGCGGCAGCTCGGGGGTGGTTTCCTTCGATGCCAGCAGCAACCTGTCAGTGAACCTGGTGCGGTGGCACAACCCCGGCCAGGCGAGGTTTGTGGTGCAGGATGGGGATCAGTTCTACATTTCTGAAGCCACGCTGCCACCTCCCACCGGGGGCACGCATCAGCAGAATAATGTACGGAACGTGAACCCGACGCTGACCAACTGGGCGCTTTACGATCCGGTTGGGCCGTACGATATCGATTTCGACCAGAACACTGCGGTGTTCGCGCCGCACGTGTTCACGGATGTGCAAGCGGTTGGGGCCTATTTTGAGCGGGATGCGTTCATCAACGTGCTGAACCTGCCGGCGCCCAGCAACATGCTCAAGTTCGACAACTTCATCATCAACGCGGTGGTGACGGGGGGCACGGGGGCGCCGCCGACGCCGGAGTACAACCCGATCCCCGAGCCATCGGTGCTGGCTCTGGTGGGGATGGGTTGGGCGGCTTCGATGTCCAGGCGGCGCCTGGCCAAGCGGAGCTGAGGCTCGGAAGGTCGCCTGTGTGCGATTGGTTCGCACAGCGGATCCGATGAGCTCGGCGGGTCGAGGACGAAGACGAAGATGATCTCTGGGGGCGCGGGGCGCGCGGAGTAGGTATCTGCGTGGCGGATCTGCTGCGCGTGATCCTCTCTTCTACAGCGGCTACAACGACTGCGTAATGTCTGGGTGGGTCCGGACTAGTGGCGGCGAATCCGGACCCCCGGATCCCCCGACCCCCCGGATTCCCCTGGATCCCCGAAACTCTCAGCTGCTAATTATTCTTTATTTGCATCACGGGATTCCCAAGCCGGTCGCGGGGTCGTGGGATGCTGTGGCTGCGCAGTTGGTTCCATTAGGGGTGTGTGCGTACCTGCTGGTCGATGAATAAACTACACGGCCCTTGAGTCGCGGGTTCCTCAATGAGCGGTTTGGGCCGCGGTCGATCGGGCGCGAAGCTATCCCGGCTTTCGGAGGTTGATTCGCGGGTGGTGTGGGTCGGTGGGTTAGGAGGCGGCGGGGATCCCCCCTCGGATCGGAGCGTTCTCTTTGTTTTTCGTTACCAGGGCGATCGGTTATTGGAGGTTGCTCGGCGAGCAGCTGGGCATCACGGATTCGGCCCAGACCAGCTTGCGGAAGCGGGCGACGGTGGGTTCGGTCTGGACGATTTTTTCGTTCGGGACGACCCAGGTGCTGCGGCTGGTGGGCAACATTGTTCTGGCCCGGTTGTTGTTCCCGGACGCGTTTGGGTTGATGTCGCTGGTCACGACGTACCTGCAGTTGCTGGAGATGCTGTCGGACCTGGGGGTGGGTCCGACGATCATTCAGAACAAGCGGGGGGACGACCCGCTGTTTCTGAACACCGCATGGACGCTGCAGATTCTGCGTGGGTCGGCCCTGTGGATATTCACACTGGCGATGACCTACCCGCTGGCGGTGTTCTACCGGCAGGAGATGCTGATCTACATGCTGCCGGTGGCGGGGGTGAACTCGCTGCTGAACGGGCTGCAGTCCACGTCGTTCTACACACGGAACCGGCATTTGAAGCTGGGGCGTGTGTCGATCATCAAGATCGGGGCGCAGTTGAGCGGGTTGGTGATCACGATTGTCTGGGCGTTGATCAGTCCGAGCGTGTGGGCGCTGTTGGCGGGGGCCCTGGGTTCGACGGCGGTGCGGGTGATCCTGACGCACGTGGTGTTGACGGGGCCGCCGTGCCGGTTCCGCTGGGACCCGGAGGCGCGTAAGGCCTTGTTCGATTTTGGCCGGTGGATTTTTCTTAACAGCATGCTTGGGTGTTTGTCGTTGCAGATCGACCGGATGCTGTTGGCGAGGATGATCACGGCGGAGGTGTTCGGGGTGTACTGGATCGCCTACAGCCTGTCGGACGTGCTGCGGAACCTGATGAACCAGTGGAACATCGCGGTGGTGTTCCCGGCGGTGGCGAGGCGGGCGCACCTGCCGCGGGAGGAGCTGAGGGCGAAGCTGCTGAAGGGGATCCAGCTGCGGCTGGCGGTGATGGGGGTGGCGTTCTCGCTGCTGACGGTGTTTTCCGACGTGCTGGTGGGGCTGTTGTACGACGAGCGGTACCACGCGGCGAAGTGGATGGCGCCGGTGTTTGCGCTGGGGCTTTGGCCGCGGGCGCTGGCCTCGACGGTGGCGCCGGGGCTGATGGGGATTGGCAAGCCGCAGTTTCACACGTACGGCAGCGCGGCGCGGATCGTGTTCATTCTGGTGGCTTTGCCGCTATCGTTCCATCAGTGGGGGCTGGTGGGGGCGGTGATCACGGTGGCGATGGCCGACCTGCCGCGGTATCTGATCATGTGCTACGGGTTGCGGCGGGAGGGGTTGCTGTCGATGCGGAAGGACCTGATCGGGACGGTGAACTTTATCCTGATCTTGGCCGCGATGGTGGCGATCCGCGTGGCGTTGGGGTTCGGCACGCCGTTCCAGAACGTGCCGTGGCATGAGGCGGTGGGTGGTTGAAGCGGGGCGGGTTTGTGCGGAAGCGGGGATGTGGGCGATGAGCGAGAGCGATAAGAAGGCGATCTTCTGGGCGGGGGACGTGTTGTCCGCGCGGGAGGTGAAGCCCGGCGGGGGCAGGCTGCCGGATTTCATCATCATCGGGGCGGCGAAGTGTGGGACGACGACGCTATACGAGTATCTGTGCCGGCACCCGCAGGTGTTCATGAGCGTGCCGAAGGAGCCACACTTTTTTGCTCGCGAGCCGATCTACGCGAAGGGGATGGACTGGTACCGGTCGCTGTTCAGCGGCGCCCAGGCGTCGCAGGTGTGCGGGGAGGCGTCGACGCTGTACACGCGTTGGCCGGACTTCCCCGGCTGCGCCCGGCGTGTGGCGGAGCACGTGCCGAGGGCGAAGCTGATCTACGTGATGCGGCACCCGATCGACCGGGCGTATTCGGGGTACGGGCAGCGGATCAAGTGGATCCGGAACGTGACGGTGGGGGGTCGAGAGCAGGAGATGCTGGACATCCTGACGCCGTTGGAGCGGGCGATCTACCTGTGGTTGAAGGCGGTGTACGCGGGGGGCGCGAAGAAGGTCGAGCAGGTGACGTTCGAGCAGTTGTTGCAGGTCGATGAGGCGTTGCTGACCAGCGGGCTGTATATGGAGCAGATCCGGCAGTATCTGGGGTACTTTCCCCGGGATCGGTTCATGTTCGTGCTGTTCGAGGACCTAGTGAAGGATCCGGCGGGTGTGTGCCGAGAGGCGCTGCGGTTTTTGGGCGTAGACCCCGGTGTGGACGTGGTGGCGGACCGGGCGGTGGCAAAGAACGCGATCAAGAAGCATCAGGAGCATTTTGTGCGGGGGCAGACGACCGGGGGGTTGAAGAGGTTGCCCGGGGCGCAGCGGCTGGGGTCGGTGTTGCCGCGGAGTTTCAAGGACGCGGTGTACGAGGCGATCCGGCGGACGCCGTACGGCAAGCGGGTGGAGCGGCGGAGCGCGATCCTGCCGATGAAGCCGGAGACGCGGTCGCGGCTGATCGAGTATTTCCGCGGGCCGAACCGCGAGCTGGGCGAGTTTCTGGGGCGGGACCTGTCTCATTGGGACACGTAAGGGAGGTCGCGGGGATATGG
>JAJUHR010000074.1 GCA_029267795.1 Planctomycetota bacterium | reverse complement strand
TCTGATCCAGCAGGCACACCCGCCCCAGATAGTCCGCCCGGATGAGACCCACCTGCTGACGATCCATCCGCTGCAGCATCGCCCGCGGGTAATCCAGCTCCGCCAAGGTGTCGATCTGGCTCAGGTCCGCCGGGGCGAAGCCTCGGCTGAGGCTCTCCGGCGCCACGACGTAGTCGTACAGCGTTGGCGGGGGCAGGTCGTTGCCCGGCCCGCTGGTCACCACCGTCAGCGCCCACGGCCTGTCCGGGGGCATCCGATCCAGCACCCGCCGCGCTTCCAACCACGTGAACCCGTCGATGTCCTCTGCCGTGTCAAGGATGAGCCGATCCGGCTCGAACGGCCCGACACGCACCCGCTGCCTCCGTTGCTGCAGGATCGCCGTGTCGTATCCTTTTTCACGCATCGCCTCGAGGTACCGGCAGCGCGGGGAAGACAACACTTCGGCGCTGTCGATGAACGACGCTTCGTGCAACCAGGGCTCGATCAGCCCCACCCACCCCACGCCCGCGACGTGGTACCCCGCCTCCGCCAACCGCGCCAACCAGCTTCCTGCCAACAGGCCCGTCAGCCCGATAAACTCGTCGACCGCTCCGCCGGACCGCATTTGGTCCACATGACCGTGTTGGCGCGCGTGCAGCCCGGTGAGCAGGCTCACCAAACCTCCAACGTCCGCCGGGCAGGCGCACGTCGCGGTCAGCCGCAGCCCACGTTCCCAAAGCTTTTGCAGATTCGGAGTTGAAAGCGGCCACGCTCGGCTGTCCCCCAGGGCATCCGAACGCAACCCGTGGCACAGCACAATGATTAGATTCCGCTTCGCGCTCATCTGCTGCTGCTATCGGATAACCACGGGCGAAAGCTAACCCTCCGCCGATAGGGAGCCCCACACCGGGATTAAGAATTGCTCGGCGTGCCCGCCGGTAACTGCGGCTGCGCCCTGGGCGATTTCTTCCAGAACTGCACCTTATCGATCAGCCGCAGCGGGCGCACGTAGGGATACCACACGTAAGTCTGCTGGCCTTCGAACAGCTGCCCTTCGTGCTCTCGGGCCCACTGCAGCCACGGGCCGCCGTCGGCGCCGAAGTCGCGCCCGGTCAGGATCCGCAGCGACCGCCACGCCGCACGCGTCACGCTGAACGATCGGTCTTCCAGCGCTCCAACCAGCGCCTGAAACACGCGTGGCTCGGCGTATTGGCCCAGCGCGTCCGCTGCCGCCATCCGCACATCGGCGTCCTGATCGTCCTTTAAGCAACGGATCAGCGGCCCCGCCGCGGCCGGGTTGTGGATCTTCTGCAGCGCCTTGGCCGCCTCCCACCGCACGATGTTAGAGTCATCCGACAGGCGATCCGCCAAGAGCTTGGCGTCCTCCGGCGTGCCGTGCAGCCCCAGCGCCGTGGCGCACGCCGCCCGCACCGTCGGGTCCGGGTCGTCGATCAGCAGGCGGTACATCCGCAGGTAAGGCTCCTCCCCGCCGAAGCTCGCCGCGGACAGCGTCGTAACGCTCTTGCGGCGGGTGTCCGCGTCGTACACGTTGAACGCATCCCGCGCCACTTGGCCCGGAGAAGGCGGCGTCAGGGACTCCAGCACCTTCGTCACCGGGTCGGGCCCCGAGTCGCACCCGCCGATGTAAAGCAAGACCGTCACCCCCGCCGCGCGCAACCCAACCGCTGCCTTAGCCTGAGCCCAACCGATTGTGCGATGGACCGTCTGCGTTCTCACGGCTATCCAACCAGTGTATCGTCGGACCGAGAAGTTCGCATGCCCTTGGCGCACCATCGGTTAGTGGACGTGGCTCGCCCGGGTTGGTCGAACAGCCGGCCGCCTGCCCGCGTTACAATCCAACGACCCTATGCAGTTGCACGGCACGATCATCGAGGACACACACGCCGAGGCGTTCCCCATGTGGGCCTGCCGGCTCGTCGTGACCGCGGCGGACGACCACTGGTTGCACGCCGCGGTGGCCGCGACCACCGGCTACGGCACCTCCATCATCGGCTGCGATGCGGAAGTGGGCCTGGAACGCTACCTACCCCCTGACGAGACACCCGATCGGCGCCGCGGCGCCGCGATCCTGCTCTTCGCCCGCGGGATCGAGTCGCTTGCCGACGCCGTTGGCAACCGCACCGGCCAGTGCGTCATGACCTGCCCCACGACCGCTGCATTCGACGGGTTGCCCGGGCTTCCCGACCGCAGCGACGCCGGACGCATCGACTTGGGCAACCACATCCAGTACTTCGGTGACCAGCACCAAAGGCTCGCCGCATCCGGCGACCGCCAAATCTGGCACATCCCGGTTATGGAGGGCGAGTTTCTCGTCGAGGACACCGCCGGGGCCGTCCGAGCGATTGGTGGAGGCAACTTTCTGATCTGCGGCGTCGATCAGCCCAGCGCCTTGGCCGCCGCCCGGCGCGCCGTCGAAGCCATCGCCCCGCTGCCGCAGGTCATCACGCCGTTCCCAGGCGGGGTGGTTCGCTGCGGGTCCAAAGTGGGTTCGCGATACCGCGGGGTCCCCGCTTCGACCAACGACGCCTTCTGCCCCACGCTCCGCCACGCCACGGAAACGCGCCTGCGCGAGAGCGTCCGCTGCGTGTACGAGGTCGTGATCGATGGCCTATCGCGCGACGCCGTCGCTGGCGCCATGCGAGCCGGCATCGCTGCGGCGTGCGGCCCGGGCATCGTCGCGATCAGCGCGGGCAATTATGGCGGCAAGCTCGGGGATATCTGCTTCGATCTGCACCCGATCATGAAGGGCTCCCCATGACGCCACCGCATCACACACCGGCATCGCCAGGGGAACCGGGCACGCTCGCGCTCGATATCGGCGGCGTCCACATCAAAGCGGTGCATAGCTGCGGCGGCGCTTGGTCCGTCCCCGTCGTGCACGAGCCCGTGCCCCAGCGGCTCGCGGACGCTCTGCACAGCCTGGCGGTCCAAGTGCCGCCCTTCGATTGCATTCTCCTAACCATGACCGCCGAACTGTGCGACGCCTTTGCGACCCGGCGCCAGGGTGTGCGTTACGTGCTCGACGCTGCACGACTTTTCACCGCCGACCGGCCCATCAGGGTTTGGCGGACCGATGGTCGATTCGCCGAACTGGCCGAGGCTTACATCGACCCGATGCCCTGCGCTTCGGCCAACTGGCACGCCCTGGCCACCTTCACCGCCGGGTGGTTCCCGCGCGGCCTTTCACTGCTGATTGATACCGGCTCGACCACGACCGACATCGTCCCGCTTGGCGATGGCCGGCCCGTCCCCCGGGGCCTCACCGACACGCAGCGACTCGCCGCCGGCGAACTGATCTACCTCGGCGCTTACCGCACCCCCCTGGAGGCCCTGGGCCCGCGCGTCGAATGGCGAGGGTGCTCCTACCACCTCATGGCCGAGTGGTTCGCTGACATGACCGACGTCCTCGTGCTGACCGGTTGCATCCCCGAGGACCCGCAGCGCCGGGACACCACTGACGGCCGCCCCATGCTCCGCCCGTTCGCCGCTGCGAGATTGCTCCGCATGATCGGCGCCGACCTGGAACAGATGAGCCTGGACGACGCCGCGGACCTCGCTACTGTGTTCGCCGAAACCGCTCGCCAGCGCATCGCCCAAGCCATTGCGCAGGCGTTGGACGGCCGGGCGCCCCAACACATCATCGTCGCCGGTAGCGGTGACTTTCTCGCCTCCGCCGCCGCTGCGATCGCTTTGCCCGGCGTCCCCCAAACCCGGTTGGCCGACCGCATCGGCCCGGACGCCTCCGCCGCGGCCTGCGCTTACGCCTTGCTCCAGATCCGATGACGAGAACCCACGCATGACCGGCCCACCCTATGAACCACCGCCTCCCCGTCGAGCCGCCGTCCGCGGCTACGGGTCACGACCGCACCGTGCACCGAACGCCTCAAGCCGCGACGTCCACATCGTCAAGCTCGGCGGGAGCCTGCTCGACCTGCCCGAACTGCCCGTCTGTTTCGACGCTTACAGGCAAACGCACTGCTCCGATCACTGCGTGCTCGTGGTGGGGGGTGGCGACGCGGCCGACCACGTGCGACGCTTCGACCGCCAGCACCGCCTGGGGGAAGAAGCCGGCCACTGGATGGCTGTGCACGCCATGCAATTGAACACTCACATGGTCGCTTCAATCCTCCCCCGCTGCAGGCTCGTGAACGATATCAACCAATGCATCCTGGCGTGGCGTGACATGCTGCTGCCCGTGGTCGACCCACTGGCCTGGCTCGGGGACGAGCACCGCCGCGGCATCACTATCCCGCACCGCTGGAGCTTCACGAGCGACTCGATCGCCGCCCACCTGGCCCACCGACTCCAGGCGCAGCGGCTATCGCTGCTTAAATCCGTTTCCCCACCTACTGATGTCGACGTGGCCCGCGCCGCCCAGCTCGGCTTGGTCGACGCTGACTTCCCCGCAGCATCGGCGGGCATCCCTCGGGTGGAACTCATCAACCTACGGGCTGAACCGCTGGCGCATTTCGTGCTGAAATGAGTCCCGCCAGCCGCGCCACGCAGCCTCGGCTGACGCTACCCGTCCGGTCGCCGTGGGTACACGCCGCGCCCCGCACCGCGACGATGTCGGGGTCCAGATCGATCGCGCGCTCGAACACCTGGCCCCGCAGCGAGCCCGCCAAGGCGACCAACAGCCCGTAGCGTCGCGCCCGCTCGATCCACGCGGCTAACGTGGGCGATGCTACCCAGTCGAAGAGGTGGCTGCCATCCTTGACCGCGGTGTCGATCAGTATCCCCGTCACCCCGTGCCCAATGGCCCAATCGAGTACGTCCTGCGCCGCCGGGGCGGCCACCCGAGGCCCGTCCGCGTACGCCGCCGCGATCGGCGCCGCCGGCTGCAGGCCCATGAACCGTTGTGCGAGCGCCTGCTGCCAGTTCCGCCCCTTTGCGCCCGCCAAACCGATCTTCACATAACAAACGCCGGCTGGCAGCTCGGCCATCCCGGCCCCGTCCCACTCACCCGCAGCCACGCTCACCGGCTTGCGGCCCCGGACCGCGGCCACTACCGCCTCGATGGCCTGGGTATCCGCGGCGCCCAACGCCCCCCGGTTCGGGTCCTTCACATCGATTAGGTCCGCTCCGCCCGCTAGGGCCTCACGCGCCTCGGCCGCGTCCCGCACACTCACGAGCAAGCGGACGGCTCGACCAGCCATGGCTGCGATCCTGCGTCCTTCGGTTCAGGCTTCATGATCTCGCGCAGCACCACGGTGGCATAGCACCCCCGTGGCATCTCGAATGCCAAGCGCACGTATGGCCCGTGCTCGTCCGCCCCGCAGGACACATCGGGGTCGCGGATGAACTCGCGCAGGGGGCGGCGTCCGCCTTCGGCTTTGCCCTGGGCCCCACCGACGAGGTCCGCTTCGCTCAGCCCAAACCCGTGCAACGCTTCGAGTTCTGCCTGCCCCGCTGCGCCGCCGGCCTTAGGCATGCCCACGCCCCACATCGGCCCCGAGGGCGACACCTGCATGGTGCTCACCCGCCCCGCCGGTCCGTTTTCGACCCCCGCTGTGGCCCGGTCCACCGCAAACACCGCGCGCGAATCGTGCTTCCACGCCAAGTCGCCCTCGACCAGCCGGTCGAATAACCCTTCGCGGAGCCGCCGGTCCAACACCCGGTTGAACACCACGCTCTGTACGCTGCTGATCAGGAACTCGCGCTGGCTGCGATCGATCGCCATGACCGCCTGCTCAGCCGCCTTGCCTTGCCGCAGCGCATCCAGCGCCTGCCGGTCGTGCCGCAGGTGTCGCGGCCAGGCCCGCAGCGTCGCTTCATAATCCCCCCGTTCGTACGCCTCGCGGCCAGACCGCGTCGCCTCATGATCCACGTCCCTGGGCCCGCCGAGCATCAGGTCCAGCATCTCCTGCCAGCGCCCCAGCAACATCAGCCGCCCCAGTTTGTGATTCTCTTGGCGGTACCCGAATCGCTGCTCGCCAATGAAGTTCGGCACCCCTCTGGCCGCCAACTGCTCCAGCACGCGCTTGACCGTGATCACTGCCGTGGGCTCCACGCCGCGGACTCGGATCACGAACCGGTTCCCCAGCAGGTGCCCCCGCCGCAGCTTGTTCTCGTGCCGGCTGACCGTTAGCACCTTGATCCGTTCCGATCCGAGTCCGCGCACGATTGGCTCATCCCGGCTCGTGTCGGGCAGGGTGACCGTGAACGCCTGCTGCGTCACCGCGTTCTTGTCCTTCAAGCCTGCGTAACCGACGTCCCCCGGGTCCACCCGCGCCAGCTGCGCAAGGCGGTGCACCACATCGCTGGTCGTGCAGTTGCGCTTCTCGACGAACAGATACAGGTGTTCGCCCCGCCCGCTGGGCTGGTACAGCGGCTGCTCCACCACCAGAAAGTCTTCCGGCCGTTGTTTGATGACCCCGCCGATCCCCGGAAGGTCCTGCGTCAGATACGCCAAATGGTCCGTCAGTAGCGGCATAGATTGCATCGGCTGCTCCGCAGCCGCCCGTCGCCCCCTCCTCCCGGCCCTCCCGATCGCGCTATCGATCGATCCGGCTGTCTATCTTATCTTCCCTCCCGCTCACGCCGGAACCGGCACCCCAGATACGGTGTGGCCAACTCCACCAGCCGGCGCTCATCCCCGATTCAATCCTCGGGGGCGTTGTTGGCCACCAGTTGCCTAAACGCCTGCACCAGCTTCCGCGTCAGAGGCCCGGGGGCGCCTCGATCGATCCTGCGCCCGTCCACGGAAGTCACTGGGATCACCTCCGCCGCGGTCCCCGTCAGGAACACCTCCTGCGCGGTGTACAGGTCGTGCTTGGTCAGGTTGGCACGCTCCACGGGCACCCCTAACTTACCCGCCAGCCAGATCACCGTGTTCATGGTGACGCCTTCAAGCATGCCGGCATGCAGGGGCGGGGTGACGAGCACCGGTTCGCCGCCGTTACCCCAAGGTCGCCGAACGATGAAGATGTTGTCCCCTGTGCACTCGGCCACATATCCCATGTGGTTGAGCATCACGGCTTCCATCACCCCCGCGTCCAACGCCTCGATCTTCGCCAAGATGTTGTTCAGGTAATTGAGGCTCTTGATCCGAGGCGACAGCGCCGCCGGGTGGTTCCGCATCGTCGACGCCGTGATGATCGCCAGCCCCTCCTCGTACAGCTTCTCGGGATACAGCGAGATCGCGTCCGCGATGATGAACACGTTCGGCCGCTCGCAAGCCTCCGGGTTCAACCCCAGCGTCCCGCACCCGCGCGTCACCACCAGGCGGATGTACCCGTTTTCGCGCCCGTTGGCGGCGATCGTCCGCCGCACCGCGTGCGCCAGCTCCTCGCTCGTGTACGGGATCGTCAGCCGGATGCTCTCCGCCGACTCGTAGAGCCGCCTCAGGTGCGATCCGAGCTTGAACACCCGCCCGTTGTAACTGCGGATGCCCTCGAACACCCCGTCCCCGTACAACAGGCCGTGATCGAACACACTGACGCTCGCCTGCTCCGCGGGCACGAGCTTGCCGTTAAGCCACACCTGTTGGGCCACGATCGGGTTCCCTTCATACAAAAGCGGGATTATATCGGCCCGCTCACGGCCGCCGCTACCCACGCGATCCGAGCACCGGCGACGCCAACCCTCACAAGCTTCACACGCACCCCATGCGTCCGGACCTTACCTGGCCGGCCGCACCTCCAACCGCCAATCCACCGCCGACGTATCCAACGCCGCCCCCTGCAGGAACCGCTGGGCCCTGCCGGGCAGCAGCAGGTACCGCCAGTCCATCGCTGGCTGCACCGGCCGGCCGTCTCGATCGAAAAACTCAAACCGGTATTGGATGTTCAATTGCTCGTCGGTCCGCGCCCGGATCGGCACCGAGACGCTCAGCGGCCGGCCCGAACCGAGCTCCACACTCGGCTCGGAGAACACCAGGTAATCCTCC
>JAJUHR010000461.1 GCA_029267795.1 Planctomycetota bacterium | reverse complement strand
CCGTTTGGCCCACGCTCGCAGCCGCTCCTGCATCTTCGGGGTTTGGGGATTCATATGGACCGCGTGGCCGAACCGCAGCGGGGTGGTGTCGATCCGATCGTCCCGCAGCAGCCGCCACTCGGGGTGCCCGTCGTCGAACGAGGTGACGGTGTTGGAGACCCCTCGACCTACGGGCGGGTCCACGCTCGGGCCCGCCAGGTACGCCAGCGACGAGCCCACCAACATCAGCCCGGTCAGAAAGGCGGGCCGGTTCATTGCGCGCCCTCCCCGGCCGAGTTGGCTGCGGCGTAGGCCCTTAAGTCACGGTGGCATTGCACACAAAACCGGTCGTCCACGCGGGACAGGTTGTGATCCCGCCCAAGGTGCTCCACGTGACACGAGGCGCAGTTGCCCGCCACGGCCACGTCGGCGAGCCGATCCCCGACGCGGACCGCCCCAGCGGCATATAGCCGGGCGTGCGGGTCCGGGTGTGCGGGTGCCGAGTGGCACCGCAGGCACGCCGCATCGGATGCCGGCAGCCAATACCCGCTGCGATCGGGGTCGGGCTGGTGGCACCGGTCGCAGTGGTCGGCGAACAGGGCGTGGGCCTCGCTGAGGTCGCCGGAGCTGAACGCCCGTTGGTCGCCCAGCCACCAGGACGCCGTGAGATACGCTATTCCGGCGATGATCCCCGCGAAACTGAGCCAGCGCACCTGGGCGTAGGGCCAGGACCGCCTTTGGACGTACCGCAGGTCGAACCGTTCGGACAGCGGCCTTGGATCGTCAGCCATGGACCGTTCACCCGTATCGCAGCGCGACCACCGCGTGGATCGCCGTCAGCGCCACCAGAACCCAGCTCAGCGGCACGTGCAGGATCAACCAGACCATCAGGACGCGCATGATGAAGGTTTGTTCAAGGAGTTGTCGTCGACGCTCACACAGGCGTTCGAGCCGGTCGACGCCGCCGTGAATATGGGGCGGAGTCACCGTCCGCAGGGATTCGAATAACCGCTGGGACTGCGTGGAGCTTTCGAGGATTGAGCCCTTGGAGCCTCGCAGGAAACCCCGCACGTGGTCGAGGTAGAACCGCCGCAGCGGCTCACCGCCTGCGGGGGGCTGGCCGGGGGCGCCCGCGGCTTCGTGGAATGCTGGCGCAGATCGGTCCACGGCGCCGGCGTATTCGATAACGGCCTGCTCGCCCAGGGCGTTCAAATCCGCCAGGGCCCGCGAAAGCTGCTGCGCCACCGTCTCCCCCGGCACGCTGTACAGCAACAAGCTCGGCAGGAACTGCTGCAGCACCAAGCCGAGGATCCCGCTGACGGTGACCACCGCGACCAGCACCCACAGCCAAGTGGTTAGCGCCCCTCCCGTCTTGAATGCGGAGTGCAGGGCCACCAACAGGCACGCCAGCAAGCCCAGCCAGATGTGCCCCCGCAGCCACGTCTGCGCCCGACCCAGCCGCCAGTGAGGCACGCGGCGCTTCAGCCCCAGCGCCACGCAGAACAGCATCAGCGCGTACCCCGCGATCCCGAAGGTCAGGCCCGCCACGGTCGACCCGCGGGG
>JAJUHR010000063.1 GCA_029267795.1 Planctomycetota bacterium | reverse complement strand
TCACCCTTCCCTGGGCGTCTTTCATCAGGTAGACGCCGGGCACCTTCGGCAGCCGACGCGCCCGTTCAAGCAACCGACTCAGCCTGTCTAACCGGTCCACCATCGCCGCCTTATTTTTGGGAGCCAAGACCGCCCAATCCATCCAACCCCTCCCGCCCGCAATCCCCTGCCTCGACCGACGTCAGGCCCCCCTCCGTGTTCGATCGCCCGAAGGATTCTCCACACACGCTTTCTTTGACCACGACTTTGGCTACAATAACCCAGGACGCGGGGGCTAAGCTGCCATCTGAACAGGGCGGGGGAACCGCAAGATCGGGAAGACCACCCAAAGCCGGCTTCGACGGCTTCCGCTCGGAGGGCGGAGCGAGCCACGAGCCAAGGCCATAAAAAGCACGCCAGCAGAGGCCGCATTTGCCAAACAGGCGTCTTGGCCCTTAATCCCCCGGTCAGGGGGAAATACCGCCAGCGGGACGGGGTCTGACCTTGGCACCGCCCCCGCATCGGCTAACGTCATGATCAAGGTCACGCAATTCAAGCGAGGAGACCTTGTCATCCACCCGCGACGCCCGGAATGGGGCGAAGGCGTAGTGGATCAGGCCACCAGCATCAGCCACGAGGGTCGGACGGCCCAGCGGCTGATCGTGCGATTCATCAACCATGGACGCGTCACGATCAACACCGCCGTGGCGCCGCTTGTATCCAAAGGAGTTTTCGATTCCATGAGCACCACACGCACACCTTCTCCACCCGTGCGAGTCAAGCCGCAGGGATGGCTCGAATCCCTGGCCAAGCAGAAGCGGCACCCCACCCACGAGCTGCGGACCCTGCCCGAGGCCATGACCGACCCCTTCGCCAGCTTCGCCAGCCGCCTCCGCGCCACCCTCGACAGCTTCCGCTTTGTCGGGGCCGACCCACGCAGCCTGCTCGATTGGGCCGTCTCCCAGACCGGCCTGGTGGACCCGCTGACGCGATACACCCGCCACGAGTTGGAGGAGGGCTACGCCGGGTTCGTTCGCCAGCGCGACCAGCACCTGACGCAGCTCATCCAGCAGATCAAAAAATCAGGCGACGCCACCCTGTTGGATCGCCTGCTCAAGGAAGCCCCAAGCCACGCCGCACGTCAAGCCCTCCGCAAAGCGATGCGGGGCTAAATACCAGGCACGCTCCCCCTCCAGGCGACGCGGACCGCTCCACGCCCGCCGGTTCCGATACAATCGACCCCATGTCCTCCGACGCTCAGCGCATCGCCTACCTGCGCCGGGAGATCGAACGACACGACCGGCTCTACTACGTCGAAGCCCGGCCCGAAATCTCCGACCAGGAATACGACCGCCTCGTGGCCGAGCTCAAAGCCCTCGAGGAAAAGCACCCCCAGCTCATCACGCCCGATTCCCCCACCCAACGCGTCGGCGGGGCGCCCATCGGCGGCTTCCGCACCGTTGCCCACGCCCGGCGGATGTTCAGCATCGACAACACCTACTCCCGCGATGACTTGGTCGCCTGGCACCAACGCGTCCTCAAGGGCCTGGGCGTCGACAACGCCGCACCCCACCCCGTCGACTACGTCGCCGAACCGAAGATCGACGGCGTCGCCGTCAGCCTCCGCTACGAAAAAGGCCGGCTCGCCCTGGCCCTGACCCGCGGCGACGGCGAACGCGGCGATGACATCACCCACAACGTCCGCACCATCCGCGCCGTGCCCCTGAAGCTCTCCGAGGCCGACGCCCCCTGCCCCAAGGTCCTCGAGGTCCGTGGCGAAGTCTTCATGCCCAACGAGGAGCTGCACCGGCTCAACAGCCTGCGCGCCGAGGCCGGCGAGGAACTCTTCGCCAACTCTCGCAACGCCACCGCCGGCACGCTCAAGCAACTCGACTCACGCATCGTCGCCCAACGCCACCTGTTGTTTACAGCCCACGGCCGCGGCGAGGTCGTCCCCGATCACTTCGAACGCCACAGCCAGTTCCTCGAAGCCATACGATCCTGGGGCGTCCCCACCAACCCGCTGACGCGACTCTGCCACGACCTCGACTCCGTCTGGAGCTTCATCGAAGAATTCTCCTCCGCTCGGCACCGGCTGCCCTACGGCGTCGACGGCGTGGTGATCAAGGTCGACCGCTTCGACCTGCAAGAGCAACTGGGCTACACCTCCAAAAGCCCACGCTGGTGCATGGCTTACAAGTACGCCGCCGAGCAGGCCACCACACACCTGCTGGGGATCACTTGGCAGGTCGGCAAGGGCGGCACGCTCACGCCCGTGGCGGAACTCCAACCCGTGCTGCTGGCCGGCACCACCGTTAAACGCGCCGGCCTGCACAACATCGACGAGATCCACCGCAAAGACGTCCGCGTCGGCGACCACCTGATCATCGAAAAAGCCGGCGAGATCATCCCCCAGGTCATCCGCGTCATCCCGGAAAAACGCCCCCCCGGCACACACCCGACCAAGGCCCCCACCCATTGCCCCAGCTGCGGCCAGCCCACCGTTCGCGAACAAGACGAAGTCGCCATCCGCTGCGTCAACCCCCAATGCCCCGCCCAGCTACGCGAACGCCTGATCTGGTTCGCCGGCCGCGGTCAGATGGACATCGACGGCCTCGGCGACAAGGCCGTCTACCAGCTCGCCGACGCCGGCCTGCTCCGCTCCTTCGCCGACATCTACCGCCTCCACCGCCACCGCGACGAACTGATCGAGCTAGAACGCATGGGCCCCAAAAAGGTCGACAACCTGCTCGAGGCGATCGAGGACTCCAAGTCGCGCGGGCTGGCACGCCTGCTGGCGGGCCTGGGCATCCGGCACGTCGGCACACGCGGCGCCCAAGTGCTCGCCGAGCACTTCGGCTCCATGGACAAGCTCCTGAAAGCCTCGAAAGAAGAGCTGGCCGAGATCCCCGACGTCGGGCCCGTCACCGCCGAATCGGTTTGGCGCTTCCTCCACAGCGCCGCGGTCCAGCGGGTCATCGACGAGCTGGCCCACGCCGGCGTCAACATGACCGCCCCCAGGAAAGCCGCCGCCAAGTCCTCGCCCTTCGCCGGCAAGACCATCGTCCTCACCGGCACGCTCGAGCACTTCCCACGCAAGGAACTGACCGAGAAGCTCGAATCCCTCGGCGCCAAAGTCACCAGCAGCGTCTCGAAAAACACCGACTTGGTCATCGCCGGCGCCGACCCGGGCAGCAAGCTCGACAAAGCCCGGCAACTGGGCATCGAAGTCTGGGACGAGCCACGCCTCCTCCAAACGCTGGCGCAGGTCGAGCGCTAACCCGCCACCCGACCCGCTCCCCAACCACCCAGGCCTATAATGGCCGGTGATTTCACACGGACCGGCCATGGACACCGCCATCCGACACGCCACCACCCGCGACGTGCCCGCGCTCGGCAAGATCATCAACGATTGCGCCGAGTACGGCCTGATGCTCCACCGTTCGTACTCCTTCCTCTACGAGCACGTGCGCGACTTCCACGTCGCCGTGGAAGCGCAGCGCGTCGTCGGCGTCTGCGGCCTGTCGATCATCTGGGCCAACCTCGCGGAGGTCTACGCCCTGGCGATCCACCCCGGCTACCGCCGCCGGGGCCTGGGCACACGCCTCGTCCAGGCCTGCATCGAGGAAGCCCGGCAACTGGGCATCCGTAGGCTCATGACCCTGACCTACGAAAATCAGTTTTTCGCGACCCTCGGCTTTGAAATCGTCGATCGCCAGCAGCTGCCGCTGAAGGTTTGGAGCGAGTGCCTGCGCTGCTCGAAGAACCAGGCGTGCGACGAGATCGCCATGATCCGAGTCCTGCCAGATGTGCCCGACGTCTCAGCGCCCCAGCCGGAGGAACCCGCGCCCGGCACCTACGAGGTACCCGTGACTCTGGAAATCAGCCAGGCTCGCCGCCCCAAGATGGACGAGGCCCAGTAGCTCTGACCGCCCCGCGCCCCTTCTCGATCCTCACGACGCCACGACGGCCCCTGCGAATGTGATACCTACTGCGATGAATCCCGCGGCCCACACCTGGCTCAGCACGATCATCAACTCCCCGGCCGTCACCGCCCTCAGCGAACACCTCGCCACCCACGACCAGACGCTGATCCAGGGCAGCCACGGTTCGAGCACCTCCCTGCTTGCCGGTGCCTTGGCCGTCCGCATGGCCCGCCCCGTGCTGCTGGCCGTCGCCCACGTCGACGACGCCGATGAGGCCCTGGAGGACCTGCAACTGTTCCCCGCGGCCGGCTTCCCGCTTCGCTGCACCCGCTTCGGCGCCATGGAGGCCATGCCGGGCGAATCCGGCATCAGCCTCGAACTGCTGGCCGAACGGCTCTCCGTCGTCCAGGCGCTGGCGGCCCCGCTTGGCAGCGATCAGGGCACACCAGGCACGCCACGCGCCCCCTTCGATGTGATCGTCGCCCCGATCCAGGCCCTGATGCAGGCCGTGCCCGAGCCCGACGCCATCAGCTCGCTCGCCCTGACCGTCGCCGCCAGCCAGCACTTGCCGCTGAGCCGCCTAACCCAGTGGCTCACCGACGCGGGTTACCAGCGTGCCGACGCGGTCGAGCAACCCGGAGAGTTCGCCGCTCGCGGAGGCATCGTCGACATCTACCCGCCCGCAGCGAACCCCGACCCCGCCTCTGCTGCCCAACTCACCCCGGCAGGGCCCGTCCGCCTCGACTACTCCGGCGAACAGGTCGAATCCATCAGCTTGATCGATCTGGACACGATGGGCTCCACCCGCCAGCTACCCCGCGTCCAGCTCATCGGCGCCACCGCCCATCAAATCCAGACCGACCGGCGCACCACCAGCCTGTGGTCCTTGCTCCCGCAAGAAACCCTCGCCATCTTGCACGAGCCGCTCGAACTCACCGAACAGGCCCGCGGGTACTACGAGCGGCTGACCAACCCCCGCGGCATCTACCCGCCCCAGGCGGTGTTCCAAGCCCTGACCAGCCGCAAGCACGCCGAGGTTCATCAGTACAGCCCCGCGTCAACGCACCACCTCGTGTTCAGCTTGCCGGCAGTTCCCCTGCACGAATTCGACCGCGACGCCGCCAAAGCCGTCCGCGAGCTCGTCGAACTCGCCGACGCCACCGCCGCGCCCCCAAGCCGCGAAAGCCGCGTCGTGGTGCTGTGCCCCAAGGCCGCCGAACGCGACCGGCTGGCCGAATTGCTCCACGAGCACGCAGGCGACGCCGAACCCCGCGTCACGCTCGAGGTCGGCTACCTCCACCGCGGCTTTACCTGGGACGACCCCTGCACCCCGCGCCTCCACCTCGTCCCGCACCACGAGGTCTTCCACCGCTACCAGACACGCCAACGCCTACGCCTCGCCCCGACCGGCCCCCACATCGCCGGCCACGCCCCCCACGCCGTCGACGTGTTCCTCCACATCGAACCGGGCGACTACGTCGTCCACGTCGACCACGGCATCGCCCGCTTCGTCGGCCTGTGCACCATGCGCCGCCGCAACAAAACCGAGGAATACCTCATCCTCGAGTTCGCCCACGGGGCCCGCCTGCACGTCCCAGCCACCCAGATCGACCTGGTCCAGAAATACGTCGGGGGCTTCCACGGACGGCCGCCCCTAAGCCTCCTGGGAGGCAAGCGCTGGGGCAAACAGAAAGAGCAGGTCGCCGAGGCCCTCAGGGACCTCGCCGCCGAGATGCTCCGCATCCAGGCCGCCCGCGCCAGCCTCCCGGGCATCCGCTATCCCCCCGATACCGCCTGGCAGCGCGAGTTCGAAGCTGAGTTCCCCTACGAGGAGACCGAAGACCAGCTCGCCGCCCTGGCCGAGGTCAAAAAAGACATGACCGACGGTCAACCGATGGACCGCCTGATCTGCGGCGACGTGGGCTTCGGCAAAACCGAGATCGCCATCCGCGCCGCGTTCAAAGCCGTCGAGTTCGGCAAACAGGTCGCCGTCCTCGTGCCCACCACCGTCCTCGCCGAACAGCACGAACGCACCTTCCGCGAGCGCATGGCCGACTACCCCTTCCGCATCGAGTCCCTCAGCCGCTTCAAAACCCCGGCTCAGGTCGCCCAGACCCTCAAGAGCTTGGCCGCCGGCCACGTCGACATCGTCATCGGCACCCACCGCCTGCTCTCCGAGGACGTGAAGTTCGCCGACCTGGGCCTAGTCATCATCGACGAGGAGCAACGCTTCGGCGTCGAACACAAACAAAAGCTCATGCAGCTGCGCGTCACCGTCGACGCCCTAACCCTCAGCGCCACCCCCATCCCCCGCACCCTGCACATGGCGATGCTCGGCCTGCGCGACATCAGCTCCCTCTCCACCCCCCCGCTGTCCCGCCGCGCCATCGTCACCGAGGTCATCCCCTTCGACGAGGACCGCATCCAGCAGGCGATCGTCCGCGAGCTCAACCGCGACGGCCAGGTCTACTTCGTGCACAACCGCGTGCACGACATCCGGCCCGTCGCCGACCGCGTCCAGCGGCTCGTCCCCCACGCACGCGTCGCCGTTGGCCACGGCCAGATGCACGGCCACGAGCTCGAGGACGTCATGCTCCGCTTCATCCGCCGCCAAGTCGACGTGCTCGTGTGCACCACCATCATCGAATCCGGCATCGACATCCCCACCGCCAACACCATCTTCATCGACCAAGCCGACCACTTCGGCCTGGCCGAGCTGCACCAGCTCCGCGGCCGCGTCGGACGCTACAAACACCGCGCGTACTGCTACCTCCTGCTGCCGACCGATCGGCCGATCACCGACACCGCCACCCGCCGCCTTAAGGCCATCGAGCAGTACTCCATGCTCGGCGCCGGCTTCAAGATCGCCATGCGCGACCTGGAGATCCGCGGCGCCGGCAACCTCCTGGGCGCCGAACAGAGCGGCCACATCGCCACCGTCGGCTACGAGATGTACTGCCGGTTGCTCGAGCAGGCCGCCCGACGCCTCCGCCACGAACACGTCGTCGAGCCGACGCATACCCACATCGACTTGCCTGTGTCCGCTTACATCCCCAAGCGCTACATCGGCTCCGACAAGCACCGCATGGAAGCGTACCGCCGGCTCAGCTACCCCACCTGCCCTGCTGAGCTCGACGCCGCCACGCAAGACCTGATCGACGCCTACGGGCCGCTGCCCCCCCAGGCCGCCGCCCTGATCGACCTCACCGCCGTTCGCCTGGCCGCCTCACGCCTGGGCGTCTCGAGCATCGAGCTGGACGGGCCCGACGTGATCTTCAGGGCCAAGCAACCCCAAACGCTCCAAACCCTGCTCACGCAGGCCCAGGGCCGCGTCAGCCTCGTCGACGATAGCACCGTCTACTACCGTCCACCTTCCAGCTACCTGGAATCTGCCACGCTGCTGCCCGTCATTAAACGGCTGCTCACTCGAGCCACCCTTTTCGACGAACCTCGCATCCCTGCCTCCGTCACGTCCTCACCGTAAACTGCGGCCGACCGGCGTCCCTCGGCTCGGATCGAGCCGCGACCACGCATCCCGCGCATTTTGCAACCCCTTCGTAGCCCCGGCTCCGACTCAGAGCATATTTCGTCCAGGGTATACGGGTTTTTGAAATGGGGGCGGCTGGGAGCCCGCGTAGCGATGCCTCGGTTTTTGGTGGTGATGCCCCGGTTTTTGCAGGTCCAGGCCTGCCCGGACACGGTGATTCGGTTTTGGGCTGTGGTGCCGCTTCGTTCCACCACAGCTACCCCGAGCCCTTCACCTAGCACCCGTGCAAAAAACGCCATAGCGACGCCGACATGCGAACGATCGGTCAAAAAAGGACCGATCGAATTGAAAATAAACGCTCAAACACCCCAGAACATGCACAGCGTGCGGAGCGCGAGGCGATGTGCGTGAGAAAGAAATATCATCGATACCAATATCTCAGCGATTATGAAAAAAGAATGAAAAAAACCCCGCTGTCGCCGAAGCGACAACGGGGCGGAGGGGAGAAAGCTCTCTTATTACCTGCTTGTTACCTGCATGATTGCTTTCGGTTGTCCGAAAGAATCAACTGTAGAATTTTTATCCGAATTTAACCCTCGAGGCAAGTCAAAATATTATCTATTTTCACATATTTTTGACTGCTATTATATTTCCCCTATCCGAAAAAGCAAATATCCATTTATGCGATCGATAATTGGGATATTCCCGCGATATAATCGTCAACTCGCTTCCGCTTTCGAAAATCCTGTACAAAACCTGTCAGAAAGCGCATACGCGCCTTTCTTCCCCCCTCTCGAATTCGCTTTCCTCCTCACTTGGTTTCTCAAAAAGCAACCGTACTAACACTTTCCTATACGGATTCTCTCAGCTTTAGGTTCGTTCGACCAGCGTGATGCCCCCTCCTCACAACATACCAACTACGCAGCTTGTGACTGCGGGCGCTGGGGAAGACCCAACAAGCTAAGTTGCGGATAGAGGAGCTACTTATAGATAGGGGAAAATCACTACTTCAGGCCTCAGCATCAAACACTGCCCTAGCTTACGCCACCAACTCCGGCCGCGCCGAAGACCACTCGACAGCCGCCTCGCACATCCTCGCGATACGCAGCAGCGCCTCTTC
>JAJUHR010000449.1 GCA_029267795.1 Planctomycetota bacterium | reverse complement strand
TAGTCGGCCTCGTTGCCGTAGACGTCGTAGTAGCGGTTGTAGCCCTGCTCGAAGAGCTCCCGGTCGTCCGCGCGGTGGGAGCCCTGGACGTAAGGGTGGCCCATGGCGTCGCAGATGTCTTCGCTGAGGTTGGCGCCGGTGGCCACGAGGATGTCGACGTAGCCCTGGTCCAGGAGCCAATTGATGATCTCGTATTGGCCGGTCGTCGAGAGCGAGCCGGCGTAGCCGACCAGGACGGTGATCTTGCGGTCCTTGAGCATGGCCTCGAGGGTGTCGGCGCAGCGCGCCAGGGACTTGCCCTGGAAACCGGTGCGGCCCATGTCTTTCAGCAGGTCCGAGACTGAGCGGTTCTTCTTGACCTGCACCTGCTTGACCGGGGGGAGCTTGAGTCGTCGGGTAGCCATGGCGTGGGCCTCTCTTGTCTTGCGGTCCGTGGGCGGCGCCGCGCAGCCTGCACGGCGCGGGCACAGCGGGATCGAACTCGCGAGCGTGGGAGTTTACAGGGTTGGCGCTGGGGTGCAACGTGCGGCGTCGGTCAAACCCGCGGCGAAGAGCTGCGTGCTTGAAGGTGCGCAGCGATGGGCGCGCCGGGTTCCCGTGGTTACTGAGCGGGCTGCCCCGGCGGGGTTTCACGCCCTTCGGAGCGTTTGCCCTTGGTCGTGCCGCGGAACTCGACGAGGAGCCGATCGATCTCGGTTTGGGCCAGCGGGGCGAACTGTTTCTTCAGCTGCAGGAGGACGCCCACGGCTTTGGCGTCCTGGCCTTGTTCGGCGGTTTGACGGGCCTGGTCGATCCGCTGGCGGCAGAGCTGCTCGATGGCCTCGGCTTGGGATCGCGCTTTTTCCACAAGGTCCGGGCCCTCGGCGCGGAACTGGGCCTTGCGGTAGAGCACCCACGCTTCGCCGAGTTTGGTGCCTTTCTCGCGGGTGGCGGCGGCGGACCGCAGCAGGTCGCCGGCGGTAGCAGCTAGGGGCTGATCGAGGGTGGTGATGGCCCTGTCGAACCACTCGGCATCGGGCAGGTCGTGGGGGAGGTCGGGCACCTGCAGGTATGTGGCGTACGCGAACCCGCGGTTCACGTAATCCTCATAGACCTTTTGGGTACCCTCGCGGTTGAAGTCCTTGTCCCCGGTGAGGAACACAAAGCGGGAGCGGGCCTTGGCGAGCTTTTCGATGCGTTCCGGGGGGTTGCAGCCGGACATGTAGATCGCGCCCCGGAACACACCGGGATGGTTGGGAGCGAGCAGGCTGGCGACGCGGCCCCCGCCGGAGAACCCGCCGACGTAGACGCGGTCCTGATCCAGGCTGTAACGGCGGCTGATGTTGTACACGGCGTCCATGGCCAGGCTCATCCGGCGAGCGACGGGGTGTTCGTTGCCCGAGGCCTTAGCGCCGACCCAGATCAGGTGGCGCCGATCGAGCACCGGGCGCAGCGCCGGGAAAGCGACACCAGCGTCCACCGCATCGATAAAGACCAACACCCCGTAGGGAGCGCCTTGCTGGTAATCCCGCGGGACATACATCTCAAAGGTTTCTTGCGCGATGTCGTATTTCTCAGTGGATTTGAACACGTGTTCCGGGGCACGCTGGTTGAACTGGATCTGAAACGCGCCGCGCTGCTCCGGGGTCGGTTCGGGTGTCGGCTGGTAGAGATCGGCGGGGATGGGCG
>JAJUHR010000416.1 GCA_029267795.1 Planctomycetota bacterium | reverse complement strand
CGAGGAACGGGTGGGTGATCACGTCTTGTTTGCGTTTTTGATAGGCAGCGATAACCGCTCTGCGCGTGCTCTCGTCCATCACGATCCCGCCCGATGCCGACTCCACAAAGCCTTCGGGTGAGACTTGTCTGCGGTTGATCAGGGACAGCGCCAGCCGGTCGGCAAGGAAGGGGCGGAACTCCTCCATCAGGTCCAGCGCCAACCCCGGTCGGCCGGGGCGGTCTCGGTGCAGAAAACCCACCGATGGATCGAGTCCTACGGCTTCACAAGCGGCGCGGGCGTCGTGCGCGAGCATGCTGTAGAGGAACGAGAGCAGCGCGTTGACGTTGTCCAGCGGCGGCCGGCGGCTGCGGCAGCGAAAAACAAAGCCCTCGCGCTGAGCGGTGATCAGGTGATTCAACACGGCGAAGTAGGCGTTGGCGGCGTCGCCCTCCAAGCCGCGCACGGCGTCCACATCGCGGACTCTCATCAGGTCGTCGAGGTTCTGAGTCAGTCGGGCGGCCGCCCGTTCGAGGTCGGGGCGCGAGGCGGAGTCGGGGTAATCCCGCGCCGCCCGGGCCAGCACCGCCCGGCTGTTGGCCAGCTTGCCCGCCACGACCCACCGCGCGATCGCCAGCGCCGCGGCCGGATCGTCCGCACGCCGGTATTGCTCACGGCGCAGCAGCACGTTTCCCGGTGTAAAACCTTGGACCCGAGCCATGAACCGTCCGTGCTCGCTCAGGAACGAGATCGCCACGCCGGCCTGGGCGCACATCGCCATGAGCGCCGGGCTGCAGGTCACGCGTCCGAAGCAGACGATCCCGCCGAGCTGGTGTACCGGCACCCTCAGCCGGGGCTTCTTATCCACGCGCACGACCGCCGCTTCGCCGTCCTTGTGCAGGTACGCCCCCTGGGTGCTGACAAAAAGCGTGTTGAGGTGTTGCTTCATGACCCAAGGTCCTCGTTGGGCGGCTCGTGAGCGGTTTTCTGAAGGGCCAGCTGTAGGTACCTGGCTGCGGATGTCCGGGCACGCGTCGCATCGGGCAGGCACAGGTGCAGCAGCGAACACCGATCGCATTTGGGCTGGCGGGCGGCACGCGGCGTTCGGCCAGATTGAACCAACCGGTGCAGGCGGGCCGCAGTCTCTTCGGCGAACTGCCTGAGGTCTGGAGTCAACGGCACTTCCAGGCGCCTGCGTGTCCGGCCGTAAAAGATCGCCCCCGCGAGCACAGCCACCCCCAGCATCTCCTCCAGCGCCAAGGCCTGGGCACACAGCTGGACGCGGTCCGAATCGTCGGGCTTGGGCTTGCCACGCTTGTACTCGATGGGGAACGGTTGCCCGGGCGCGGGGCGGGGACGGTCAACTCCTGTGAAAATTCCGGGGGCGTTGGTGATCGAGGCCCCCTCAACCCCCGCTTCGCTCAGCATGGGGTGAAACTCCACCACGTCCGCCTTGCCGACCAAGCCCAGACGCAGGCACCGCAGCGGCAGGGCGCGTACGATCCGCACGCCGTTGCGGATTTCCACAGCACAGGGATCGTGTGCTTTCTCGTGCAGGTATCTACCTTCGATCGTGAATGTGTTTTCAGCCCATAGACCCTCGATGTGGATCAGCGCGCACCGCCGCTCACAGAACAGCAGTTGGTTCAGAGCCGACATCGGCAGCAGATCGTCCTCGCAAAACATGGGCCCGGCCTGGGTCGGATCGCCTGTGTCAGATCAGCTCGACCTCCACCCCGGAGCTGACCCTCGCCCGCAGCTCCGCGCGGACCTGGTCCAGGCTGGGCAGGTCGTAGTCCGCGATCGAGCGCGGCGCGTCGACGCCCGGCTTCCTCTTGACCTTGGTTTCGACGATCTCGAAGAGGCTGTGGGCCGGGGCGCAGCCGAGCATCGCCTGCCGCCGCCGCTGCTGCGGGTCGGAATCGGTGCCGACGTGCCTGAACAGGAACGAATGCTGCGGGTGGACGGTCATCAGCCCCTTGGAGGCGGAGCGGTCGTG
>JAJUHR010000280.1 GCA_029267795.1 Planctomycetota bacterium | reverse complement strand
GTTGGCCGCGGCGCACCGGGTGGGCTTGGCCCACGGGGACGTCAAGCCGGGGAACGTCTTGCTGGACGACCGTGGCGTGGCCAAGCTGGTGGACTTCGGGATCGCGCGCTACACGGACCGTGAATCGTCGATTTCGATCTACGGCACGCCGCGGTACGCCGCCCCCGAATTGGCGTTGAAACGTCGTGGCGACCACCGCTCGGACATGTTTAGCCTGGGTGTGATGCTCTTTTATTGCATGACGGGGGAGTACCCATTTCCAGGCCGGACGGGGAAGGAGACGATGCGTGCCCGGCTGGAGCAGGCCGCCCCGTACTTGCGGGACGTTCGGACGGACTTGCACGTGGATACGGCGGTGGTGGTGGAGCGGCTGCTCCAACAGGACCCGGACGCCCGGTTCGCTCGGTACGAGGACCTGCTGACGTCCTTGTGGCAGTCGCTGCGGGCGACGCGCGCGGGGCCCGGGGAGCCGAACCTGGCGGAGTTGTATCGGGCGGCGAGCGCGGCGAAGCAGCGAGCCGTTGGCCACGGCCATGTCCGGCGCGGCCGGTGGAGCGTCAAGACGGTCCTCACGCGGCTTGTGGCGACGCTAACGCTGGCGGGGATCGTCGGGCTGCTGGTTTGGGGCAGCAGCAAGTATTGGTGAGCGGGGGTTCGAAGCGTCGAGACGGTGGGCTCTTGGGGATATGGACCGCGGGTTTCCACTCGCGGTTATTTGTTGGTTGTTTGTTTGCATGGCGGGTTTTGCTGTGGGCCAGTGGTGATACTTCGAATACGAAGGTGACCCGACTCGGAACGAAGCCGGGTCACAGCAGCATCACTGGGTCCACGTCCACGGCTGTGCGGGCGTCGGAGAGCAACAACCGGGCGTTGCGCAGGGCGGTGAACAGACGCTGGATCGAGCCGGCCTGGGCGGCGATGAGCTCGACCTGCCAGCGGTGGTATTCATTGATGCGGGCGACGGGGCAGGGCATCGGGCCGCGCAGCTGAACCCGCAGGGCCAAGCGGGCGTTGAACTTGGCCATCTGATCGGCGAGCTGGTGTGCCTGTTCCTGGCAGCGGGTGAAGTCGCGGTCGCGCACGACGACGCGGGCCATGCGGGTGCACGGGGGCAGGCCGACCTGTCGGCGTAGGGCGATCTCGCGGCGGGCGAAGCCCTCGTAGTCGTGCCGGCTGGCGAGGATGATCGCGGGGTCGTTGGGGTTGAGCGTCTGGACGACGACCCGGCCGCCGCGGTCGCCACGGCCGGCGCGTCCGGCAACCTGCGCCACCAGTTGGAACGCCCGCTCCGAGGCGCGGAAGTCCGGCAGGTGCAGCGAGGTGTCGGCGCTGATCACCCCGACCAGACGCACGTTCGGAAAATCGAGCCCCTTGGCGATCATCTGGGTGCCGACGAGCACGTCCAGCTCGCCGCGGCCGAAGGCGCTGAGGGTTTGCTCATAATCCCGGCGGGTCTTCATCGTATCGGAATCCATGCGGAGCAGGCGCACACCGGGGAACTTGCGCTGCAGCTCTTCTTCGACGCGCTGGGTGCCGAGCCCGAAGACCGTCACGTGCTTGCCGCACAACGGGCACAAGCGGGGGAGCAGCTGCTCGGACCGGCAGTGGTGGCAGCGGAGAAACCCGCCGGTGGGCAGGGTCTGGTCCTTGTGGTAGACCATCAAGGCGTCGCAGTAGTTGCAGTTCATGAGCCAACCGCAGCGGTGGTCGGGGCAGGCGATGTAGTTGGCGTAGCCACGGCGGTTCAGCAGGAGGATGGCTTGGCCCGCGGCCCCGAGTGTTTGCTGCAGCGCTTCCTCCAGGCGGGCGCTCAGCAGGTGCACCCCGCGGCGACGCTCCTGCTTCGTGTCGACGATCTGGACGGTGGGTAGCTTCAGGCCGGCGACACGGTCCGGCAAGTGCAGCAGGTGGTAGCCTTTTGCGCCTGAAGCGGGGGGCTCGACCGGGTCGGGGGTTTCCAGTGGTGCGGCTGCGGTGGTGTGGGCGGAGGGCGCTGAGGGGCCGGCGTGCAGCTGCGGCGAAGCGTTGTAGTAGCTTTCGAGGGAGGGGGTGGCTGAGCCGAGCACGACAGGGATTCCGAGGATCTGGGCCCGCTTGATCGCCACGTCGCGGGCGTGGTACCGAGGGAGCTGGTCCTGTTTGTAGCTGGCGTCGTGCTCCTCATCGACGACGATCACACCCAGCCGCGGCAACGGGGCGAACACGGCGGAGCGCGCCCCGACGACGATCTGCGCTTCGCCGCTGCGGATGCGGCGCCACTGTTCGTGGCGCTGGGCGGGGGTCAAGCCCGAGTGCAGGACCGCGACGCCCTCGAACCGGCCCACAAATCGAGCGACGGTCTGGGGCGTCAGCGCGATTTCCGGCACGAGGACGATCGCCCCGGGCTTGGCGTGCGGCTCTAGGGGTTGGGGGGTGGAGTTGGGGCCGGGGAGAGGGGGAGCGTTATTTTTCAGCAATTCGGCGATGACGCGGAGGTAGACCTCGGTCTTGCCGCTGCCGGTTACGCCCAGGAGCAGGTGCACGCTGAACCCCCGGTGAACCTGGGCGGCCAAGTGGTCGACCGCGCGACGCTGGCTCGAGGTCAACTGCAGGGCTGCGGCGGGCGTGGAGGGTTGCGGGGGCTGGTCGATCGCCGGCTCCGAAGCGTGGGCGCCGGTTTGCTGCCGGGCGATCAGCAGGCCCTTATCGATCAGTTGTTTCACGGGCCCAACGGTGCGGGCCCCGGCGAGGTCGGCCAATTGACGGATCGGCAGCCAGGGTTTGCCCGTTGCAAGCCGTTGTTTGGCCGCGGCGAGCACCGCTTGCTGAGCGTGGGTGAGTTTGGTGGGACCGGGCGAGGGGGGGTGGCCGGCGTGGTCTGTGCCAACGGGGGTGGACACTTCGTGGTCGGGTGCCGGCAGGCGGACCATCGTGACGGTGACCGTGCCGGTGCCGCGTTTGACCGCTGCGGGGATCATGGTCGCCAGCACCATCCCCAAAGGGCAGCAGTAGTATCCCGCCATCCACGAGGCCAGCTCGATCAGGTCGGCGGTCAGCGAAAGGCCGGCGGGGTCTCGGGCGAGGATGGGTTTGATCTTCGCGCGTTTGGGCAGCTCGCAGCGATCGGTGATGTGGACCACGTGGCCGGTGACGGGGCGGTTGAGCTTGCCGAGCGGGACGGTGACGCGCTCGCCGACTCGCAGGCCGGCCAGGGCGGGCGGGATGGCGTAGGTTAAGCCGGTCGGCGAGGCATCGATGCCCCGCTCCAGCGCCACCTGGGCGTACCCCGCTGCCTGGGCCGACTGGGTCTCGAATAACTCCATCGAATCCACATCATATGCGGAGGGGCGCCGGCGTCAGAAACAGGGC